>JAAXXL010000095.1 GCA_013334485.1 Chlorobiaceae bacterium
CTTGAGTGTATCCCATGCGATTTGCTGGAGTGGAGGTACAAAACTGTCCCCGCTGTTGCCGAACCCGCTGGCTTTAATCAGGACATCGGCAACATGAACCACCGCTGTTTTGATGCGATGGCTCTTGGATTTAGCTACGTCATGGTGGCAGGCAATCGGTTCGCTCAATTTGTCAGGAAGAAACCAGCTTTTCGACAACCACTCTCCGACCTCCGTGTGATCGGTGTCGATGATCTCCTGCTCGGCCTCTAGTGCGTAAATATTGCGCTCTTTGACAAGGGCATGGATATCCTTTTCAGCTTCCCTACACTTGAGGGAGATGATTACTTTACCAATGTCATGCAAAAGACCTGCTGTTGCAATTTCTTCGCACTCGGGCAGTCCCAGTTTGCGGGCGATCAGGTTGGAGGCCACGCCGACTCCCAGTGAATGCTCCCACAGGCTGACGCTCTCTTTTTCCATGATTGCAAAAATAGATGAAGAAAGCGCCAGGCTCTTGACGACGTTGACCCCCAGAAGAATCATGGCGTTGGAGATGGTGGACACCCGATAGAATCCATACGACGGGGAGTTGGCCAGACGGAGGATACGGGCGGAAAGGACCTGATCCGAGGAAACAATTCTGGACATCTCCTGTACCGAAGACTTCTCGTTGTCGGAGAGTGTATTCAGTTTTTGGATGACACCCGGCAGTGTCGGCAGCGTCTTGGTGTCCATAATGATTTTTTTCAAATCATTCCGCTTGTCGGCCACTGTCGCCTCCCATCGATTTGATCAGGTATGCTTTGTAGATATCATGCAGCATGACATTCAGCGGTTCATGGAGGGTTTTGTTGAAACGGCCATCCAGTTCATCCAAGAGGTCGTCAAAGGAACGTTCACCCTCTTCCCATACCGGGTGTCCTTCTACATAGATAGTCAGGATGTCTATGTTTTCGAAACGAGCAATCAGGGCTTCTGTCAACTCCGTGCCTTTTCCGCAAATCGGAAACCCGATTGGTGAGTCACCGCGAAAAACGTCCCGGGCAAGTTTCATCCCGGATTTGGCGAGTATCAGTGGTATTTTTTGCATGGCTGGATTTCCTGCTCAGATTAAATAGCCGTAGTGAGTGAAAAATAATACTGAATGCGGGAAAATAAGTCAATTGATTACATATTTATAAGTATTGGCATCATGATGCCCCACATAGGGGAAAAGTGCCGTGAATCTTGAATTGGGTGTTAGGCTGTACGGCCCCTCTAGCCAGGTAAGCATTTTTTTGTAAAACGGCGGATTATTTAATGTTGCAGTAATGCCTGAATCAACGGGGTTTGATGTATTGACACCATCAATTGATCCGGTAAAATTAGTCTCATGGTTCACAAGGAATCTGTCGAATATTTAATACGGCGTTTTTTTAACTCCAAGATTACTGCTTGACAAGAGTCTTTCAAGAAGTCTATTGTTTTTCACTTTTAGTAAAAGTCGAGTTGTAATGTTTCAAAAAAGCGCACTTGTTTTTTAACTAAACTAAAAAATGGAGATTGAAAATGGCTAAATTTAAAGATGCTCTAGAGTACCACTCAAGCGGCCGGAAAGGCAAGATAGAGGTAATATCCACCAAACCGTGCCAGACTGCCGAAGATCTTTCCTTTGCGTACTCCCCCGGAGTTGCCGAGCCCTGCCTCGCGATCCAGAAAAATCCGGAGGATGCCTATAAATACACCGCCAAAGGCAACCTGATAGCAGTAGTATCCAACGGTACCGCAGTTCTTGGCCTCGGCAACCTTGGGGCTCTGGCCGGTAAGCCGGTCATGGAAGGAAAGGGGATTCTTTTTAAACGTTTTGCCGATATTGACGTGTTCGATATAGAGCTCGACACAGAAGATCCGGATGAGATCATCAAGGCCTGCCAACTGCTGGAGCCTACCTTCGGCGGCATCAATCTGGAGGACATTAAAGCACCCGAGTGCTTTTACATAGAAGAAACACTTAAAAAAACCATGAATATACCGGTCTTTCACGACGATCAACATGGCACAGCTATTATCTCTTCGGCGGCTCTGCTGAACGCACTGTATCTGGTTGATAAAAAAATTGAAGATATCCGTATCGTCGTCAACGGAGCCGGTGCTTCCGCCAACTCCTGCGCCAAACTGGCCATCGCGCTTGGTGTCAAGCCGAACAACATGATCATGTGCGACACCAAGGGTGTCATCTACAAAGGGCGCGTCGAGGGGATGAACCCTTACAAGGAGCTCTTTGCCGCCGACACTCATTTCCGTACTCTGGAAGAGGCCGCCGTTGGTGCTGACGTCCTGTTCGGTCTTTCAGCCAAGGGGGCATTTACTAAAGAGATGGTAGCCAGTATGGCCCCGAATCCGGTTATCTTTGCCATGGCCAACCCCGATCCGGAAATCACGCCGGAGGATGCCTACTCTGTGCGTAGCGACGTCATGATCGCCACCGGGCGTTCCGATTATCCCAATCAGGTCAACAACGTCCTCGGCTTCCCATTCATCTTCCGGGGTGCACTCGATTGTCGCGCCAGTTGCATCAACGAAGAGATGAAGTTGGCAGCCGTCAAAGCTCTGGCACAACTGGCGCGCGAAGAGTGTCCCGACTCGGTCTGCAAAGCGTACGGCAACCAGAAATTTGTCTTCGGCCCCAACTACATTATCCCCAAACCATTTGATCCGCGTGTTCTGCTGCATGTGGCGCCGGCGATTGCCCAGGCCGCAATGGACAGCGGCGTTGCCCGTCAACCTATTGAAGATATGGCGAGATACATTGAGCACCTTGAATCGACCCAGGGTAAATCAAAAGAGATCATGCGAATGGTTATCAACAAAGCCAAGAGTGATCCGAAAACTATTATTTTTCCGGAAGGGGACAACGAAAAAATTATCAGAGCCGCAAAAGAATTGGTTGAGGAGGGAATTGCGAAGCCTATTCTGATTGGGGACCGCAAAAAGGTTCTCCAGAAAATGACGGAGCTGAATATTGAACTGGATGTTCCAATTATCGATCCGGCAGAATCGGACCTTACTGATCACTATGCCGATGAGCTCTACAAGCTGCGTCAGCGCAAAGGGTTAACACTTACTGAATCGCAGCGCCTCCTGCGGCGCAAATCACGTACCCATTTCGGTTCCATGATGGTCCGGATGGGAGATGCAGATGGCCTGCTGGGGGGCATTGATACCCACTATCCGGAGACGATCCGTCCGGCACTGGAAGTTATTGGCAAGCAGAAGGGTCTTTCCAGCGTTCACGGTCTGTATATGATGGTCTTCAAGAAGGGGGTTTATTTCCTGGCCGACACAACCGTAACGATTGATCCAACTGCTGAAGAGCTTGCCGAAACCGCTATCTTGGCTGCCGAAAAAGTCCGCATGCTCGATATAGAGCCCCGGGTGGCCATGCTCTCATTTTCGAACTTCGGCTCAGTCGACCACCCGCAGTCTAAAAAAGTTCGGCAGGCGGTTGAGATTGTCAAGGAACGTGCCCCGGATCTTGTCATCGACGGTGAGATGCAGGCCGATACCGCGGTTGTCCCGGAGCTGATGGAGGGATTCACGTTTTCGAAACTGAAAACAAGCGCCAATATCCTGATTTTCCCTGATTTGAACTCAGGAAACATCTGCTACAAGCTATTGCACCATCTGGGGGGGGCTGAGGCTATTGGTCCGATTCTGATGGGTATGAATAAACCGGTTCACGTTCTGCAGCGTGGTGACAGTGTAGACGATATCGTTAATATGGCTGCCATTGCTGTTGTGGATGCGCAAACGGCATAATTTTTAAGAATGGCACATAATTTGTAGTTATTATTTTTTTAAAAAGGCACGGGAACAGGCTTCAGGCTTCATCCCGTGCCTTTTGCTTTGTAAATCGGTATGTTGTGTATTGTTTTGCTGAATGTAAGGAAATGTAAATAGGTGGTCTGAATCGTAAAAGCGCTGAACTTTTGAAAATTACTACGGTTATTTGCCGCACAATATTCATGGTATAGCTTCAGCTGGAAGATTTCTTAATTATATTCGACAGTAAAGATTTGACATGCTTTGAAAATTACTTTAGTTTCTACGCCGTTGTGAAAACGAGTTAACTAGGAGGCTTAGATGTTCCTTCTCCCTAAGGGCAGCCCGCTATTTGAAAATTTGGCAGTTTCGAAGCTGAAACTTCCAGATGTTTTAACAAAACTGAGTAATGGTACTTTTACTGGTTACGCAAGTTTTGTCTTTCACTCTAGCACTGCCATCCTGGTTTTTGAAGCGGGAAAATTGGTCAGCGTACTTGTCAGAGATCAGAATGGTAAACGGGAGTCGGGTTTTCAAGCTCTCTCCAAACTGGCTGAATTGATGGTTACTACGGGTAGCGGAGCCCTTAACGTCTACAAGCTTTCCAAAGACCTCACCATGTGCATCCACGCTCTCTTGGAAGGAGAGATACTCTACAAAGCCCAAGAGCTGAAGCTGATCGACATCAAAACCCTGCTTGAAAAAGTTAAAAATGATCAAATGAATGGCTGTCTGCGCATCTACACTGATGAGCATTCAGCCATGATTTTTTATAAGGACGGCAATCCGCTTGGCTTTTTCCATGACGGCTCAAGTGACATTGAAACCTCGTCATCTGAGTCTCAAAAAATTGCCGGATTGCCCGGCGCCAAGATTGACCTGTTTTCCACGAAGAGTGCTGACGAACTGATGGGGACTAACCTGCTCGAAGTCACAAATGTACAAAAGATATGGGATGCCTGCATTGCACTACACAAATCCGAAATTGATAAAACGAATATTGAACGTCAGGATCGTGACAGGAAAGTCGTGTCCCAGAAACTTGCCGAACTTGAAGAACAGGTAAAATCAATTGTGGGTGAGTATGTCGGCAAGGTTGGTCGCGGCATTGTTGACAAGGAAATTTCCGATAATGGCGGTAATTCATGTCTGATTGATGCCGATGGGGCGGAAAAGTTCATGAAAGGTGTAGAGCGGGCAGCAAAACTTCTTGTCAGCGGCACAAATATCAGGACAATGATGGATAAACTTACTACCGTAATATCTATCGCCAAATCAGAGTTTTAATCTTATCGCTACGCACTGGAGGATATAATGGAAAAGTTTTTTGAGTTGCTGACCCAAATGAATCCGTTCGACCTTGTCCAGGTACTTTTCTGGGGAGTGGCGGGAGCGATCAGCTTCTATTTCAGTATAGGTAATGCCCGCGTCTGGACAAGTATATCGATCGGTTTCTTTCTGATTTTTCTCAGCCAGGCGTACGGCATTAATCCGTGGGGACACTACCAAAAACTTACGGCATTTCACTCTATCGTCGGTGTTGTGGCGATTATGATTATTACTCACGGGTTTCTCGAATACTATGTTTTCTGTCGTACCTTTGAAATATCTGGAAACAAGCTTGTCGTATACTTGGGTACTCTAGCATTTCTTCTC
>JAAXXL010000037.1 GCA_013334485.1 Chlorobiaceae bacterium
CCTCTGCGGAAATAAAAAACTCCCTGGAGAGCGCTGTTTCAATACCTGCCCTGCCCGTAAACATTTGAGTGGTTCCGATAGCTGCCGATGTTGTAAAAGAGTCACTCCTGCCGTTCATGGAGGCGGTAACCTCCTGTGCATCAAGACGTTTGGCAAAGGCCCAACCGATAACGACATACGGCGTAATTGTTTTCTGCTCATCCATAGGGATCGCTCTTTCAAAACGAAAATCCGCCCTGCAATGCAAGGTTCCGGTATGAGCGGCAGCGACTGTCAGATTCAGACTTTCGGCTCCGATTTCAGTAAAACTGTTTCTTGACTGATATAACCATCCTAAACCAAACGAGGGGCGAATGTTCAGTATCCCGGCATTAACCAAAACACCCGCTCGCAGGCCAATATCCGCATTCCATCCTTTATAACCAGCTATTGCTGTTCTGGATATTCCGCTGAGCGGTGAGAGTAGAGGGCCATGTGGAGAGGGCAGATAGAGGGTACCGATAGTAATATTTCGCGATGTCTCCTCCGCCACTGAACCGACACTCACCGACCCCTGCAGAAAAGCCCGGTCGATCAGCACTGCCGACCAGGCCGCTGCCCTGTAATAGTCCGTAACCGCCTGCCCGCCGTTGTCAGCCCAGTAAACGGTACCCCGCATCCATGCAAGCGAGATACCTGAGAGCGTACGATCAGAACTCTTCCTGTCGAGCCCGACAATCATCGCATTGATATCACCGTCATATCCAGAGTCTGGCGAGTGCTGAAAACTCCTTGCGGCTTTTGCCCAAAAACCGGGCATTGAATTGTTCACTGCAAATCGGTCAATCCGGTCGTCAATAGCTTGATTTTGCAGCTCTACAGCAAAGTAGGCCGAGGATTCCAGGTTATCAAAGCGTTGAGCAGAGATGCTGCCAAGGGCACTGTTGAAGAGATCACGACTCGCAGGATTACAGAGCACGTCAAGGCTGTTGTATACCGATTCCATATCAGAGTATGCCACTTGTGTAGACGAATCAAGGTAAGCGCCAACGTTACGCCCATTATCCGTATCGGCCATCGCCTGATAGGAGAGCGCAGCCTCCATAACCGGTTGCGCATTAAAAAATATGGTGTAGGGGCCTCCATTCGCCTGTGATTGCTGGCCGCCGCCATCTCCCCACCCCTCAATAGGAGCGGCAATGCCGGTATAAAATGATTCACCCGTGACGGATAAACCAAGCGTCATCATGGAGGGAGTGTTCGGCAGGGCAAAGCGGTTGCGGATCTCCTGGGCACTCAGGCCGCGAACCGCGCTCGTGCGCATGACCCAGCTTCCCTCCTGGCCTGAGGGGTTTGAGGGTGCTGATGGGTTATAAAACCTGATAAAAAACTGGGGCGTCGTTGTGGTGATACTGGTCACACTCGTACTCAATGCCCATGGCCCCCGGCCTGCCCCGTAAGAGGCGTTAAGGAGAGCGGGGTCAACAAGAAACGGTGTGTTTTCAGTTCCAACCGGCTGCGTAAGAGTGCGCCAGTCGGTTGCTCCGGCAGTCAGAGGCACTCCTGCAAACGTCAACAGGAGAAACAGATACAAAACAGAGCGAATCACATGGGTCTCTGTTTATCAGAAATTCGGGCATCCTCCCTGCATGGCCCAAGAGTCAACGGCCTCCTGAACACTTATTCAACAGGAATAAATCCGTTTTCAATGAGCCTCTCCTTTCCATCGAATGTTGACGAATACTCAACAAATCGCTTGAGCACACCGAAAGGTTTGCCGTTAGTGTACATGTAGAGGTTTCTGCAAAGGGGGTAGGATCTGTTTTTTATAGTTTCAGGAGTGTGATCGATACCATTAACCAGAAGCGCTTTGACTGATTTATCAATCCATCCGTGCCCGATATATCCAATGGCATTCGGCGTCGCATTGATCCGGGTTCTGATTTCGCGATTGTTGAAAAGCGTTATAACCTTCATTGATAACTGCGTTTTTCCCATAACGATGTCGCCGAAGGTCTCCTCTGTACCGCTCCCTTGCTCCCGCTGAAGCAGTACAATCGGACGATTCAAACCTCCAACCTGCTTCCAGTTGGTATAGGCTCCTGAATAGATTTTGCGAATCTGATCGATAGTCAGCCCAGTTATGGGATTACCCGGATGAACGACAAGAGCGATCGCACCCAGAGCAACAGTGTGTGCAACCGGATTTACGCCCAGAGCCCTTGCCTCGGCCAGCTCTTTATCATTTATCAACCTTGTCGTGTTGGCAATGTCACAATTTTTGTAGATCAGAGTGTAGATGCCTCGTTCCGAGTCACTCTCGTTGACTCGAACAACGACCCCGTCTGTTTTGAGAAAATCAAAGGCAAAAAGGTTGGCAATAAGCCCGGTTGAAGGGGCTCCGTCTGTAATGATGTAATTGCCCGAAAGCAAACCGGTTGGGGAGAGAAGAGCACCAATTTGAGCACTCTCGGCCTTGAGGGTACCGGAAGCAGCAATGCTGAACAGAACAAAACTCAACAATATGCTCTTAATAAAACTGACAGTTCTTTTCATGGAACAAAACGTTTTATTAAAAAAACCTACCGCATCATACAATCAAAATGAACAAAAATCCTGATATCCACCACTCAATCAGCGGAAACATATCCGTTTTCAGCGAGTCCTCTCATCCCTTCGTAAGTTTTTGAATACTCAACAAATCTCTGAAGAACACCAAAGGGCTTCCCGTTCGTGTACATATAGAGATTCCTGGAAAGAGGATAGGAGCCATCTTTGATGGTCTCTGTCGTGTGATCTATACCATTAACCAAAAGCGCTTTAACTGAACTATCAATCCAGCCATGCCCGATATACCCTATCGAGTTCGGAGTTTCGTTTATCCTGGTTCTGATCTCGCGGTTGTTGAAAAGCGTTACAACTTTCATGGAAATCGGCGTTTTTCCCATAACAATATCGCCGAAGGTCTCCTCTGTACCGCTCCCTTTCTCTCTCTGAAGCAGCACAATCGGACGATCCTTTCCTCCAACCTCCTTCCAGTTGGTATAGACTCCTGAATAAATATTGCGAATCTGATCGATAGTCAGTCCGGTTACAGAATTATCCGGATTAACGGCAATAACAATCGCACCCCTTGCAACAATGTGCTCAACAGGATTTAATCCCCGGCTTTTGGCTTCGGCCAGCTCCTGATCGTGTATGAGTCTTGTCGTAGTGGCAATGTCACTATTTTTATAGATCAGGCCGTAAATGCCTCGTTCAGAGTCACTCTCATTGACTCTGACAATTATTCCATCTGTTTTAAGAAAATCAAAAGCAAAGAGGTTAGCGATAAGACCGGCAGAAGGCGCTCCGTCTATAATGATTTTGTTGTCAGATATCAGCCCTGATGTAATCGCCTTGTTGCGGGCATCAACAGCTCCGGAAGTGAGCATGCTGAACAGAGCAGCACTAATAAGTATCCTCTTAATAAAACTGATAGTTCTTTGCATGAACGGAAGATTTTATTAAAAAAAACACAAGTACAGTGTGTAGTGAAATTGTAAAAAAGACAACACACAATGCGCGCTCATAATTCAATTAAAAGCCGTTCTTGTTGCAATAAAAATTTTCGGCCGGAAGAACTACTATTGGACGATGGGAGGGGTAAAACCGAAAAGAAGGCTGCAGGCTCAGGCTTCTTTTCGGTTAATCACTTTTTCGAAAGGCTTTTAAAAAACCTCTTAAAAACGATCAGAGTTCAGCAATAAAACCGTTTTCGCTGAGAGCGTTCTTGCCTTCAGGTGTTTTGGAGTACTCCACAAACCGCTTCAATACCCCTTTCGGCTCGCCATTGGTATACATGTAGAGCTTGCGATGCAATGGATAGCTCTTGTCTTTTATCGTTTTCTGCGAGTGATCAATGCCGTCAACAAGCAGCGCCTTGACTGATTGATCAATCCATCCCCGACCGATATACCCAATTGCATTCGACGTTGTTGCAATGCGGCTTATGATCTCCCGATTATTGAAAAGTGTTACCGCTCTTTTCGAAACCGGAGTTGATCCCATGACAACATCGTTAAATGTTTCCTGCGTACCGCTGCCTGTTTCCCGCTGAAGCACCACAATCGGACGATTCGGACCACCCACATCCTTCCAGTTAGTGTAGGTGCCTGCATAAATCTTTTGGATCTGAGGGCGTGTCAATCCGGAAACGGGGCTCCCGGAGTGGACGACAACGACAATCGCACTGAGAGCAACTTCATGCTGAACCGGCTTGACCCCTTCCCGTTTAGCCTCGCCCAGCTCATTCTTGTTTATCGCTCTGGTTGTTGTAGCAATATCACAATTTTTATAGATCAAACTGTAAACCCCCCGCTCCGAATCGCTCTCGTTAACTTTGACCACAATGCCATCGGTTCGGAGAAAGTCAAAAGCAAAGAGGTTGGCAATACGACCTGCCGATGGGGAGCCGTCAACAATAATTTTATTACTTGCAATAAGTCCTGTCAGCGGATCACGCTGAGGCGCAAAGAAGTCTTCCGGCTTCTCGGCGAAAACAGTGCCGACCGAAAGCATACTTAAAAGTGCTGCACTCAGAACTGTTGTTTTAAAAAAACTGGTAAAGGTAAACATATCTGAACGCTGTTTGGTTATGGGTACTATTTAAGGATAAATGCTGTTCTTTTACATGATCGAAATAACTGACAATCACATATAAAAACGATTACTTTAGAAAACGAAGACTACTGAACAAAAAAAGCTGTTTCTCTACAAGTTTTCACTGAAAATAGAGCATAGACTGAAGCCAGTAACGGCTTTTACTGTCGGTGCCGTCAGAGTTGTTACCGGACACACTCCTGCCGGGATTATACTCACAAAGATCAAACAATAGTTATATCGGCAACAAAACAGTAGCCGATTCCATGAGAGGTTTTAACCGGAAAGTCAAAATGCAAGGCATCTATTTTAGAGCGCAAACGGTAAACCATCGACTCAAGAGCACGATTGCCGAATTCATCAACACAGTAAGCCAACGCTTTGAGTATCTCCTGACGGTTCACAACAGTTTTGTGCTGCTGAAGAAGAATCATCAAAAAATCGAACTCTTTGGAGGTAAGCTTGATAGTATCTCCAGCCGGAGTGAGCAGAACCCATTCGTTGCTCAAAATTGTCCATGATGACAGAGCAAATTCGGAAACCGGTGCTTCTGCCACTAACTCGACTTTTGTTTCGGTTGTTATCTTTTCAAGACGCTTGAACAGATTGGCAATGGCCGCTCCGAGTTCACGGCAGGAGAAGGGTTTGACCATATAGTAATCGGCTCCGGAGTTGTATCCGGTAAGCTTGTCCTCCAAAGCCGGACGCCCGGTAAGCATAATGATCCACATATCGGTATTTGTTCTCACATACTCGGCGAGAACAAAACCATTCTGATCCGGCAGGCCGATATCGAGTATTGCCAACACATACTTACTTTCAGAGATCTTCTGGTAAAATTCACGGGCCGACCCGACTCCGGTGATCTCATATCCGGCAAGAGTAAGGAATTTCACCACTGTCTCACGAACCTGAAGGTCATCTTCAACAATGATGATCCTTTTTGCAGAAGTTACGGATGAAGAAAGCTGTTGTGTCATGGTATTACAAAAAATGTTGCCATCAATCAGTGCCGGATCATAATCCTCAACGCGCCGATAAATCATCAATAAAAGCTCTGAATCTTATCCGATACAGAGAGTCAATACGTAACTTTAAAAAACTTTTCATTAAACACGGTAGATTATTTAAATAAAGATAACCGTTCCCATACAAAAGAGACCACCACCCCTCATACCATCAGGATAAATCAATACCATATGAAAAAGCCTCTTCTGATCATCAAAAACATCACCCACGAGGCTCCGGGACTGATTGAAACTGTTCTGCTGAATCAGAAAATCACTTCGCACACGGTCGATCTTTCAGCGGGAGAGCAGTTTCCCGATCCGCGAAGCTTTAGCGCCATCATAGTACTCGGCGGACCTCAAAGCGCAAATGACATAACCCCCTCCATGCAGATGCAGCTCCACAAGATCAAAGTAATTATAGAGGAAGGGCTCCCCTTTCTTGGAATCTGCCTCGGCATGCAGGCACTGGTAAAAGCGGGAGGAGGAAACGTGATCAAATGTCAGACGAAGGAGATCGGGTTTACTGACCCCGAGGGTGAAGAGTATCGTATAGAACTCACTGAAACAGGAAAAGCAGACCCTCTTTTTTATGGACTTTCGGAAAGCATCAGGGTTTTTCAGCTCCACGGAGAGAACGTTGAACTTGCTGATGATATGATGCTGCTTGCCTCCGGCAGGCTCTGCCCGATACAGGCAGTCAAGGTTGGGAAAAACGCTTACGGCCTGCAATGCCATGCAGAAATGACATCGGCCATGTTCTCTTCCTGGCTCAATCTTGATGATGACCTGAATAGAATGGATAGCACTGCTCTCACAAAACAGTTTGCATCATTCCGGGAGGAGTACACCGCAACAGGAGTGCAGCTTATAAACAATTTTCTCCGCATTTCCGGGATTGCCTTATGATTGATCCCCGACGTATAACACCCCTCAACAACTGCCGGGATGAAAATGGCCCGGTTCTCTACTGGATGTCACGCGACCAGCGAGTCCGGCATAACTGGGCGCTCCTCTTTGCCCGAAAAAAGGCGGAACAGTTGCGGCAGCCGCTGATGGTGGTTTTCACCCTTGCTCCATCCTTTCTCAATGCGCCACTCCGCCACTACGACTTCATGCTCAAGGGGCTTCAGGAAGTTGAAACCAAGCTCCGAAAACTGAACATCCCGTTTTTTCTCCTGCAGGGTGAACCGGAATCCGAACTCTCTCGCTTCGCCATTGAAATGAAGGCCGGAGTTATTGTGACTGATTATTCACCGCTGAAAATCAGCCGAAAATGGAAAAACACAATTGGCACTCAACTCTCCATACCACTCTTCGAAGTAGATACACATAACATTGTTCCCTGCCGGATGGCATCCGGCAAGCAGGAGTATGCCGCAAGAACCTTCCGCCCTAAAATCACCGCACTGCTCAGCGACTTCCTCACCTGTTTTCCTGAACTTGAACCTCTCGCATCAACAACAGGAAACTCTCCTGTAGATTGGGAAAGCATCGCTTACAACCTTGAAGTTGACCATCGGGTAGCGCCTGTCAAATGGCTCAACCCGGGAGAGGAGGCTGCGGCAAACTGCCTGGAAACCTTTCTCGAAAAGAGACTTGCAACCTATGCCGGTCAGCGCAATGACCCGAATAGCGGAGCGCTCTCCAATCTCTCCCCCTATCTTCACTTCGGCCAGATCAGTGCTCAGCACATTGCGCTGCAAGCATTAAAAAGTAGTGCTCCTGAGGAGAATAGAAGCGCTTTTCTTGAAGAGCTGATCGTTCGCAGGGAGCTCTCTGAAAACTACTGTAGATATAATGAGCAATACGACTCCGCTGAAGGCTTTCCATCCTGGGCAAAGGAGTCTCTCCTGAAACATGCCTCAGACCACCGGGAGTACTGCTACACAACCGAAGAGTTTGAAAACGCGTTAACACATGAAAGAGTGTGGAATGCGGCACAGCTTGAACTGGTAAAAACCGGTAAAATCCACGGCTACATGCGCATGTACTGGGCTAAAAAAATTCTGGAATGGAGTGAAAGCCCGGAGCAGGCCTTTAAAACAGCTATCTATCTGAATGATCGCTATGCGCTTGACGGCAGGGATCCAAACGGTTATACCGGTGTTGCATGGTCAATAGGCGGCGTGCATGACCGGCCCTGGTTTGAACGGCCTGTCTATGGCAAAATCCGATACATGAATGCATCAGGCTGCGCAAGGAAGTTTGATGTTAGTCGATACATTGCCCGTTTTGAAGGAAAAGAAGATTTTTTAACCACGAAAAACACGAAATGACACGAAAAAGAGATTCCGGATGTTGAATTGAACGAAGAAGGAGGGCTGTCCACAAATTATTGTAGGGGCAAGCCCTTGTGGTTGCCCTGTCCCAGAGAGTGGACAGGATTGAAGAGAATTTGGATTCAGGATTTAACCGTAGGGGCGACCCTGCGTGGTCGCCCTTTGAATGGAATGGATGGCCCACCAGAGGAAAAGGATTCCGGGTTGTCAACCCGAACAATCCCTCTTTTGTCATCCCGAACGCAATGAGGGATCTCATTTCAATCGGAATCAAGATTTCTCACCCCCCCGACCTGTCGGGAGGATTCGAAATGACACTGCTTAGAGTTACGATTCGGCTGATTTGCTGTCAGATTTACCGTCATCGATGGCGAGATCGATAGTACGGCGCTGAATATCGACGCTGTGTACCATAACCTTGACTCGCTGACCAATCTGGAGGCGCTTCTTGCGGCGTTTACCGACAAGGGAGTAGGTAGCCTCATCATACTCGTAGTAGTCATCAGTGAGGTTGCGCATGTGCACCATCCCCTCAATGGCAAAATCAACCATTCTCACATAGATGCCGTAGTCGGTTGCACCGGAAATAACGCCGGGATAGACCTTGCCGACATGACTTGCCATATACTCAACCTGCTTGAGCTTGATGGATTCACGTTCAGCTTCAACGGCACTTTTCTCACGCTCGTTGGATATCTGGCAGACCGTCTGGATTTTATCAGTCAGCTCCGCAAGGCGCGCACTTGTAATTTTGCGACGTTTCTTTCTGAGCCCCTCGTACTCAAAGAGCAGACGATGTACAATCAGATCAGGATAGCGCCTGATGGGCGAGGTAAAGTGGGTGTAGTGCTCGAATCCGAGACCGAAATGGCCAAGATTCTCGCCGGTATAGACCGCTTTTGACATGGAGCGCAATACAAGCTCACTTACGAGAAACTCAACATTGGTCCCCTTGACCTGCTGCAAGAGTTGACGAAGTGCCTTGGCGGTAACAATCGGACCCTCCTTGCCACGATTGATTTTGAGGTCAAAACCGAACCGTTTGACGAAGTTGGAGAGAATGATCACCTTCTCCTGCTGCGGAGAGCCGTGAACACGATAGATGACCGGCTGGGGCTCTTTTTTGTTCTCCTTGAAGGTTCGTGTCAAATACTCTGCGACCTTGCGGTTGGCAAGCAGCATAAACTCCTCAATAAGCCGGTGGCTGCCAAGCCTCTCTTTTCTCATCACCTCAAGCGGTTCACCCTTGCTGCCGAGTTTGAAACGAACCTCCTCGGTTTCAAAGTCAAGACCACCATGCTTGAAACGCTTTTCACGAAGCAGCAGGCTGATACGATCGAGCAGTTGAAGTTCGTCACAATAATCACCCTTGCCCTGCTTCAGAATCTCCTCTACATCTTCATAGGCATAGCGGCGCTTGCTGTGAATAACGGTTTTCTGGAACTCATGCTTGCGGACTTCACCCTCTGCGGTCATGATGAAAAAGACTGAAAAAGCCATCCGGTCAACTCCGGGATTGAGGCTGCAAATCTCTTCAGAAAGCCTTGAAGGGAGCATGGGAATAACACGGTCAACCAGGTAGACCGAGGTGGCCCGTTTGAGTGCCTCGCGGTCAAGCGGAGAGTTTTCCGGCACATAATGAGAGACATCGGCAATATGAACACCTATCCGGTAAAGTCCATCTTCAAGCGACTCAACAGAGAGAGCATCATCAAAATCCTTTGCATCAACAGGATCGATAGTGAAAACAATTTTGTCGCGGATGTCGAGACGCCCTTCAAGATCCTTGTCGGTAATACCTTCACGGATAGAAGAGGCAAAATCAACAATCTGTTTATCAAAGGTCTCATCAATGCCTCGACTGCGTGCAATTGCACTCACCTCAACCGACGAATCGCCGGCCTCGCCAAGCACCTCAAGCACCTTTGCCTGGATTACCCCTTCTCCGGTGAAATCGAGTTCACCAACAAGTACCTTCTGACCGGCCTTTGCTTTGGCAGAGAGACGGATCGGCACAACAATTTCAGGAAGCAGCTTTCTCTCGTCTGCCTTGAGCGTAAACCTGCGGCCTGATTTGACCAGCGTACCGACAATGGTAGTGATGCGGCGACTGATCACCGACTGAACCAGACCTTCACAGCGCTGATGGGGTGTGGATTTTGAGGCGTAGGTATCCGGAACCTTGGTAACCAGTACCTCGACTTCGTCACCATGAATGGAAAAATTCAGGTCGCCGGCTTTGATAAACACATCATCATCAAAACCCTCGACATCAACAAAACCGTAACCGTTTGGATGGGTTATAAGACGACCGGTATAGCTCTTGTCCACCTTGTACTGCTCCTTTCCAGGCAGGGGAAAAGGCTTGATATGAACAAGATGGTCTTCATAGGTTGCTGCGTCCACACCCGACATACCGTAGCAGCGATTGGAATCCTTGTCAACAGCACCCTCTTCCTGAAGCTTGTGCAGCACATACCAAAAACCGGGAAGCTGCTTTGACTCCGTGTAGCCAAGTACTTTTGCAAGATCAACCGACCGGAACCGTTCACCCTCATGGTCGGTAAAAAAAGTAATAATTTCAGCCGCAAGTGAGCTCTCACCCCGTCTGAAAAGAAATTCGTTGATCAGGATATGATCATTTGCCCTTACCCGTTCGCCGGTATGCGACGATGTCTGCCGCGACTTCTTGCCTGCGGCGGGGCTCTTTGATTTTCGGTTAAACCGCTGCTGTCTTGCCACTACATTCAATCGTTTATGTTAGGATTCTCCGGCAACCATGCCTGTGTGGCACAATTCCAGCTCCGTTCAGTCAAAAGCTCATCATGTTCCTGAAAGTTAATAACATCAGGAACTTCAGCAAAAAATCAGCACTTTGACAGGTGTGATGGCTTGAGATCCGGATGCTGCAAGGTGCCGGAGTGAAAAACCGGATCCTTGAGGAGAATGAGTGTCACTGCATAAGGGAAGAAATCCCTTTTTCACAAAGAGTTCGGGCCATGTGCAGGTTATAGACTGAAACTTCAGTTTTTTAACATAATGAATAAGAGACGATAAAACACCCTTTCCGCTCGGTGATTTTCCGTATTCCCGCTCAGAATATCTTTTTATTGTCGATCAATAACATCAGGGGATCTCTATGTATTAATTTCGAAGCTTGATTGCTGCGGTTAAAGGAACCCTAAAACCACTTTCTTGTCCGAAAGTAAACCATCATTCCGGCAACAATCAGCCCCATGAATCCAAGCAGCACAAAAAATCCCCACTGCCATTCGAGTCCGGGCATAAAACGAAAATTCATTCCATAGACTCCGGCAACAAAAGAGAGCGGCATAAATACCGTAGCGATGGTGGTCAGCACCTTCATAATTTCGTTCATCCGGTTGTTGACAATGGCAAGCCAGGTATCGTACATGCCGATAACGATATCACGATAGGTTTCAATGGTTTCATTGATAAAAATGACATTGTCATAGACGTCCCTGAAAAAAGGCCAGGTTGCTTCATCATCAATGACCGAATAGTGTTCCCTGCTGATACTGTTGATGATCTCCCTCATCGGTCTTACCGATTTTCTTAAAAGAATAAGCTCCTTTTTCAACAGATAGATGGACTCGAACGTCTCACGCCCTGATGTTTCAAACAACTCCTGGTCGAGAAGTTCAATCCGGCTTTCAAGCTGTTCAAGTATGACAAAATAACTGTCGACGATAGCATCAATCAGAGCATAGGCAAGGTAGTCCGATCCCCGCTTTCTGATTGATGTCCCGGGGCTTGTTATCCTTGCCCTGAGAGCGTCAAACATGTCTCCCGGTTTTTCCTGGAACGTCAGAACAAAATTGCTGCCGATCACCAGACTCATCTGCTCTTCAGTGATCTCACCTGTTTGAGGATCACAATCAAGTGCTCTGAACACAAGGAACAGGTAGCGTTCAAAGTCCTCAATTTTGGAACGCTGCTCGGTATGCAGAATATCTTCGAGGGTAAGCGGATGGATATCGAAAAGCTTGCCAACCGCTTCAATGACCGACACATCATGAAGACCGTCAATATTCACCCAGAGAACCTTCTGCTTATCCTTCAAGGCTGCGCATTCAGCAATGCTCTTGAGCGGCATGTGAAATTCGTGATCTTCATCGTAACCAAAAACCGTTATGGCCGGAAAGTCGGTTTTCTGCTCCCCGATGTGCTGAAGTGTACCGGCAGGCTGCCCTATGGTTTTTGAAATGTTCCGCATCACCTTTTTTATCGGCTTCACTGTCGGGTGAGCTGCCCGGACTTTACGCATACTTTTTTTAGCTTTCATAATCAACCAATTTCTATAACGAAACTGCCGACATTGGCCCGGCTGTGCCGGAGGAAGAAGAGTAACACCGTACGATACCACTCATGGAAATATACATGCCATACGCCCAAAGAAAACCATGAAAGTTCTGACAATCATCAAATATCTCTTCACGGTACTCGGCATTGCGATGCTCCTGGGCACCCTCTACATAAATGAAAGTACCCGGTCATTTATGTCTCAAGCAATAAAAACAGAGGGTACGGTTGTGCGTCTCGCAGAGTCCTGGTCAGGGGGTTCAACCGTCTCACACAACTCAAGCATATACCGCCCCGTCGTGCGATTCAGAGACCGGAACGGTTTGCAGCATGAGTTCATCTCCTCATCAGGCAGCAACCCTCCGAGCTACCTGGAAGGGGAAAAGGTAGAGCTGCTCTACCTGCCGGATAAGCCTGAAAACGCACAAATCAATGAGTTCGTTTCACTCTGGGCAGGCTCAATTATACTCGGCGGGCTTGGAACGCTCTTCCTTTTTGTGGGTGGAGGGATCTTCTTCGTACCAATGCTCAAAAAACAGAAAAACGACGTTCTGAGAGCAGAGGGCACCCCCATTGAGACTGAGTTTCAGTCTGTTTTAATCAATACAGCCGTTTCAGTCAACGGGAACTGCCCGTTTCAGGTAGTAACGCAGTGGAAGAATCCCGCGACATCAGAGATCCATATTTTCAAAAGCGACAACATCTGGTACGATCCATCGCAGTACATCCGGAACAAGCGGATACGGGTATTTATCGACAGGAACAACCCGAAGCGATACTACGTCGATCTCTCCTTCCTGCCCAAACTCGCCGGATAACTACCGTCAGCCGGAAACACGATTGACCAGCATAGTTATACAATTTGAGAATTGAAAGTGCAGATTGTATAACTATGCTGGCGTGAGAATAACGGCCTTGAATCTGACCTTGTTTTTGAAAGGGGTACAAAACTACAACCGGTGGAAATAAAATCAGGCCAAACTATTACAAGTGACTATATCCGTGCTGGCCAGAAAGCTGCACGATTTGCCGGAGAAGAGGCCCTTCAGCCCTGGCTGATCTACGGCGGTGACGACGCTTACGAACGAAGTGGCGTCACCATCATGAGCTGGCGCGACTCTACACAATGGATTGATATTATGTAGATCTCGGGTTGTTCTTTTGGCTTCCATCTATTAAATAAAACATTCGATCTTCTTAATCCAATTCCGAATAGTCTTATGTCTAAGCTCGATTTCTCCGCTTACTTTTAACGGTACTCAGCTCATCATTCGGCAGGACTTTTTTAATACACTTAACGACTCTTGAATACCTCACAAGTCATCTCCCCATTAGAAGTTACAATTGCTTTGATGAATAGGTGTTGCGGTACGAGAGACCATAAAATAATTCAGATTTCCGCAGTGGCAGATTGAAATTGAGTTAGAAGTTCTTTATTAAAAATACGATGTTTCAAAATTAATTCCGCTGATATTGGTGTGAAATGTGCCCCATAAATTTTACCACGAGCTCTCTCCTTTAAAAACTTTCTCCATGCCTTGTCTGACATTGCCATTGCAAATGGATTTGCAAGATGTTTCTTTTGCCATTCAGTTAGTGGGCTACTAGAAGAATCAATAAAAGTTTTATTTGAAAACCAACGACGCTCTAACCGCTCAGTCAGGCGATCAAACGACAATAATTCTATTCCTAAATTTGTAGAAAGTTGTTCTCTTTGTTCTATCCATAAAGATGAATTGTCTCGCGTACCAATTAAAACAGAAAACTTAAAATTAGCATTTCGTTCCGTGCGAATACCATAAGCTGGAAATAATTTCTCAGCCTCTCTACGGTTATCAATAAGCCACCGTTTCCAATTATGAATTTGCTGAATTGCCCTAGAAAGTCTTGCTGAGGGTATTCCTTCTTTTGTGAAAGGTATAGCATGAGGTAGTTCAATTTCTATTAATTCCCATGATAAGCCATCACTATACCCTTCGGTTGCAACTGCAAAGTCAATTACATGATCTGCACCTAATCTGATTTTTTCGATACAAATAAATTTTGAATGTGCATCTAAAAAAAACATGCCAGCTTGTTTCGAAAGAAATTTTTGATACTCTTCTTCTTTAGCATTACTTACAACTAATTCTTGCCATTTTAATATAACATTATTTCTCAATGACATTAGTTCATTGTTTAATAATGACCAATTATCAACATCTGATGGTTTTTGAAAACACATGAAGGTAGCCCCTTAAATCTGTTTCTTGTTTTATCAAAAAAATGGTTTTTTAGTTTAACCCAACAACGCCCCGACCGATCTACCTAATTCAAAAAAAAAAAAAAAAGAAGATGATTGAATCAAGTTCAGACTTCTTTCTGTGGGATACTTAGTTCCCATATCAAAAAACCAATTAGGATAGTCATCTCCGATGCGTATCGAGTCAAATGTTTCCCAAGTTACATAGTCATCCCCCAAACAAAGCCAACTGCTGCCCTGACACTATCGGTTTGAAGTCAGGAATCAATGCGGCGATCTCCGAAGCATCAACATTTGCCAGTTCTCCGGGTTCGAGTTTGTGAAGCCCTCCGCCGTAAACCCTGCCCTCACCCATAAGATGCTCGGGTGTAATCCGGTTAAGCATCTCCCAGATTTTACGAAGCAGTGTTGCATCCTGCTCAATGGCTTTTGCCAGTATCGGTTTCGGGTACATGGCAAGATAAACGTTGGCTACCGTCGCAGAGGAGTTGTTCAGGATAAAGCGAAACGGTCTCCCGCTTTTGGTGTTGCTCCGCCCAAGATAGGTGCATACGAATGGTGCAGGAAGACGATTTTCCTGTGCGTACCACGGCGAACGATGGGCACAAAGATAGCGCTCATGAATTCCCCGCTGTTTGCCCTCCTGCAGATAGGCAAACAGCTCCGGGTAGCTTTCACGGATTCTCTCTTCAGGGAGTTTGGTGTCAAGAAGAAAAAGCTGCCGGTCAAGAAGAGGCAAACCATTTTCGTCAGCCTTGACCTCGTTTTCCGTCAAATAGCGAGGACTCGGAAGCATCGGACGAAATGCAACCAAAGGCAGATTTCTTGACTTGATCTCTTTCAGATCGAGTATAAAAAAATCATTATCCCCCGTAGCAATACCCCGCCGGATATGGAAAAAATCAGATATAACTGCTTTTGAGCACTTCTGACGAATATCGGATTGAGGGAAACGGCTCCATTTATCCTCACGGGCAAGTTCATCATTTGAAACTTCACGACTAAACCGGGGAGCAAGCAATGTGCCGCCAAAGGTAAAGGTAACCCTGTGATTCTCAGGCGGTGACTCATTTTTAAACCATACCACAGCAGAAGAAACAAGAGCATCGGTAAACTGAACATCATCAGGATCAAACCGGTGAATTTTCAGCAGTGTTACCTTTTCAAGCAGGTAATGCTTTATGGCCTTACCATAGTTAACGTCCATGAATTCACTCGGCACAAGCCATCCTGCTACTCCCCCTTCTGCCATCCAGGGGTGTGACAGTCCTATAAAATGGCAATAGAGCCCTGCAAGTCCACTGATTTTCATCCCGCTTGCCAGTGATGTACGCGCCTGAAGTCGCACTTTATCATCGTTTTGCAGGTGATGGTGCCGCACGTAGGGAGGATTACAGATAACCAGATTGAATCGCCCGTTCGGCTCGGATGTAGTAAAATCAGTGAGCCTGATCGTGAAATCCGATTCCCGCCAGATACGCGATGCCGGTTCGCCGTAATGGGGATCGATTTCAAAACCAACGGCTCCGGCTATCTGATTTTCATCAAACACTTCACGAAATGCCGAAAAAAAGGATCCGGTACCAACGGCAGGATCAAGCAAACGGATCTTCTCTCCTTCTGGCATAAGAGTCGAAGCATAGGCAAGGATATCAAGCGCGAGCGCTGTCGGTGTTGCAAATTGCCCGAGACGATTTCTTTCGATTTGAGTTTTCTTCGCATCAAGCTCAGACTGAAGCTTGATCCGAGCCGCTTCAAATCCTTCATGTATACCAATCATAATCATATCCCGAAAAGTGCCATATCATCAATGCGGTGTTCCCATACCCAATCAAGTCCTTCTGCTGCCTCATAGCCAAGATAGCCGGTATCAAAATAACCGCAGAGAAAAAGGTTGAACCGTACCTTATTGCCATAGTTGCTCCGAAGCTGACTCATCTTGACAGCTTCTTCCTTTCGACGTTTATTCGTGTTCGTAAAATCACCTGCTGATTTAGCCTCAAAAAAAAGAGGCAATTCGTTTTTCCTTGCTGATTTCGGCATAACGACTGCGTCAACAGGAATATTTACACTTTTCATACCTCCTTCAAGTTTGACGGGTACATTCATTCGAAAAGAAAACGTCCCGGCAGGCATTGAATCAAAACGAACACTCTCTCCGCTCAGAATCTGGCGGTAACCACGAACTTCAAGCCAACTCTTTATGACAGCAAGCTGGCGTTTCTCCTGTGTATTACGAATAATCGGATTGGCAACTGCTCCACAAAGACGGTCTGCCACAATGGTTGCTGCCCGGTGAATTTCGTCATCACTGGCCGGTTTTTTGCGACCTAACCAGATAAATATGTCAGGGTCCCTCATTTTCTCAAGAACAGCTACTATCCTGCCGAGTTCAAGTTCCAGAAGCTCTGAAGAGATTCGGGATGGGAGCTGTTTTTTTTCCAGACTTCTGACAATATTCGCAGAAACTCCGGAGAGACCAATAAGACGATCCACGGCAAGTGGTGGACAGGTGGACATGCGAAGTGTTGGTAGAATTTCCGGATGCTCACAAATGATTGCCGCAGACATCTGCGTCATGTTCCCGGTTGAACAAAGAGCTGCCTCAACATCTTTCGTTGCCAGAATTCGCGTGGAGCGAAAAGCCTCAGGGGCAAAATTCATGAACCAGTCATTATACATGTCAACCGATTGCGCAACATCGGCTTTCCATCGTGCTGGTTTATCAAGGTTTACTGCCATGGTTGCTCTTGCTCAATGGAAAATATGGATCTGACAGCACTGGTAGAATGCGAACAATACGCTGAAGATAACAGATTCACCGAACAAAACCCCCTCACTGCTAATTCCTCTCCCTCAAGCAAACAGTAACACACACTTCCCTTCATCACTTTTTTCGGACATACTCCAACTCATCAAAGCACTCCCCTCACCTGAAAAAGTCATCCAAAGAAGCATATTTGACAAAAATATGCACACAAATCAACATTATTGTCTGATTTATTACTATATTTTACCATATTACCCTGATTTATTTAGGAGCTAAAGGGGAATAGCCTAAATAAATCCGATTCCGTTGTTTCACTTCCCGATAGCAGACTGTTGACTGAATAAAGGACCCTTATGCATACTGGTAGCCCTGTTACTTCTAAATCCGGAATCAAACCCTGGATTATCGATACAACCCTGAGAGATGGGGAGCAGGCTCCGGGCGTTGTGTTCAGCAGTACGGAAAAAATAGAGATTGCCCAGGCGCTGGCCGATGCAGGAGTCAACGAACTTGAGGTTGGCTACCCTGCCATCAGCGAAGAGGAGCGCAAAACCATCCGGCAAATAGTTGACCGCCAACTGCCGCTTCGTCTCACCTCATGGGCAAGGGCGAAGTGGCAGGATATTGAGGATGCTTGCCGTTGCGGTACCGAAGGTGTTCATATCAGCTTTCCACTCTCGGCGCTCTACCTTCAGCTCATGGAGAAGGATTATGCATGGGTACAACAGCAGTTACAGGAACTTGTTCCGAGAGCAAAAAAATATTTCAATTATGTAAGTGTAGGCGCACAGGATGCCACGAGGGCAGAGCCTGAACTGCTGAAGCAGTTTATGCTTGACGCTGAATCATGCGGCGCTGACCGCATGAGAATCGCCGATACAGTGGGAATTGCAACTCCTCTGTCGGTTATCGCTCTTGTCAGCCAACTGAAATCCACAGCTCCGGTGGCGCTTGAATTTCATGCCCATAATGATCTCGGCATGGCTACTGCAAATGCGTTTACTGCACTTGAAGCAGGATGCAGTGCGGTCAGTGTATCGGTAACCGGACTCGGAGAGCGTGCGGGAAATGCGGCACTTGAAGAGCTTGGCGTAGCACTCAAGCTTTCAGGAAAGTATGAGTGCCGCATTGACACAACAAGACTGTCACATCTCTGTGCAATGGTCAGCAAAGCATCAGGAAGAGTAATTCAGGACCAGAAACCGGTGGTTGGCAAGTCAGCTTTTCAGCACGAATCGGGCATCCACTGTGCTGCTCTGCTGAAAAATCCGCTCTCCTATCAGCCATTTCTCCCTGATCAGGTAGGCAGGGAGTGTCACGAGCTTGTAATCGGCAAACACTCAGGAAGCGCCGCTCTGCAGCACTATTACTCAGGCATGGGTCTGCTGATAACAAGAAACGAGGCCAATCATCTGCTTCCGTTTGTGCGAAAAACTGCCAATGAAAAGAAAAGAGCACTTGAAGCCGCTGAACTTGAAAGCATTTACAGCCGGCTCCCTGCGAAACAGTAATATTCAGACCACAAAGACTATGCTTATAGCCCAGGAACAGGATCATGGCAGTATCAGCCTGCTTGCAGAAGTGAGCAGAACAATCACCAATGAAAATGACATCAACAAGGTGCTGCGGCTTGTCCTGTTCATCATGTCCGAGCACATGGATATGCTTCGAGGGATGATTACGATTTTAAACCGCGACACGGGCGAAATTGTGATTAATGAATCGTTCGGGCTCAGTACAGAAGAGAAAGAGAGAGGACGCTACAAGATAGGTGAAGGCATCATCGGGCAGGTTGTCAAAACCGGTAAAACGGTCATTGTGCCAAGTATCAACGATGAGCCGCTCTTTCTTGATCGCACCCGGTCACGCTCAAAGGCAAAAAAAGAGCGTCTCTGCTTTATCTGTATTCCTATAAAAGCAGGCACTGAAATCATAGGAACCTTGAGCGCGGATCGTCAAATTGACACTGAACAGATAAGGGACAAATCAAAAAAAACCAAAGCAAGTGAAGAGCGCATGGACATGCTGCAGCACTATGTTGACCAGCTCTCCATTATTGCTGCAATGATATCACAGGCTGTAAGACTCAAACAGCTTGCTCATGAAGAGAGTTCAAAATCGAGTATGGTGGACAATGGTATGGAAAAACTTCCAGCGCCAAAAGTCAAAAAAATTGAGCACGAAGATGAGAGTATTTCGGAAGCCGAACGTCCGGCAAATATTATCGGCAACACAAAACCGATCATTTCGCTTTTTAAAATGATCGAAAAAATCGCAAAAACCAATGCAACAACCCTTGTACTTGGAGAGAGCGGCGTAGGCAAAGAGCTGGTTGCCAATGCAATCCACTTCAAAAGTCGCCGGTCAGATAAACCGTTCATCAAGTTCAACTGCGCTGCGCTGCCGGAAAGCATTGTTGAAAGTGAGCTTTTCGGCCATGAGAAAGGTGCCTTTACCGGGGCTACGGCTACCCGGCACGGAAGATTCGAGCTTGCTCATAGCGGCACAATATTTCTTGATGAAGTTGGTGAACTGAGCCTGCCGATTCAGGCGAAACTGCTCAGAATCATACAGGAAAAAGAGTTTGAGCGGGTAGGCGGATCAAAAACCATCAAGGTCGATGTCCGGGTGATTGCCGCGACTAACCGCAATCTTGAAGAGCTTATCCGAAAGGGGCTCTTCCGGGAAGATCTTTACTACCGGCTGAATATTTTCCCCATTACCGTTCCTCCACTGCGGGAGCGAAAAACTGATATTCTGCTGCTTGCCGATTATTTTGTCGAAAAATACAATACAGCTAACCACAAAGGGGTACGAAGAATTTCGACTACCTCCATTGACATGCTGATGCGCTATCACTGGCCGGGCAACGTTCGCGAACTTGAAAACTGCATCGAACGAGCGGTCATACTGAGCGAAGACAATGTTATTCACGGCTATCATCTCCCGCCAACGCTCCAGACTGCCGAGTCCAGCGGAACCCCCTACACGGGCTCCCTACAGCAGAAACTCGATGCGATTGAAAAAGAGATGATTATGGAGGCTCTTAAACGCACCAAGGGAAACATGTCACGTGCAGCCGTTCAACTGGGCCTTTCAGACCGTATTATGGGCCTGCGCATCAAAAAGTTTGCTATCGATTACCGTAAATTCAGGCTATAGTCCACTCCCATCTTTATTACAAACAGTGCCGGAACTTAAGGGCATCGTGAAATTTATTCAAATAAGTTCTGCTAATCCGGCTGAAAATCCAATGACAAGTACGGAATTTCAACTCCACCCGATATATTATCAATAGCAGAAACAGTTGCGGTACCGTTCCACCGTGAAAATGGTTGACAGCGTCGGGCATAGTAACATTCGGTACTGAACAAGTTTTGGAACGTAATAAAGAGTATATGAATCCCATTTCGAAGAGCCGCACTGCCGAAAATCAGATCACGCTTGATATGATTGAATTCAGACCTGAGTGGCAGTTTGAAGAGAGCAGTTCGGGTGTATTCTATAAAAACGGAGTTATACCCGGCAAGCTGTTTCTTACTCTGCTTGGAGGGGATATTCAGCCTGAAAGTGCTAAAAAGGCTCTCGTCATTCTTGAACACCTGTTTAAAAGCGGTGTTCTCACCAACAGCAACTATATAAGAATCGCCGATTACTCAGCCGTGACCAAAGCACCGATCAGCACAAGAATGATCTATGCCAATGAACTGAACCGGTTAAACAGTGAATATCATTGCAGGCCTGATATCACCTATATTTGTGGGGCAAGCCTGCTTCTGAAAACCATGTTGCTTCTTTTTGCATCCTATGTAAAACAGCAGTTCATTTTTGTTCCAACGCTTGAGGATGCCTTTGCACTGATAAACACCAAAAAGGAGAAGAGCAGCTCAGAAAGAGCGCAACGGATAACTATTTCAAAAGAGGATATTGATCGCTTTGCCGCAATGTGCGGCCATATCCTCTTTGATGAGTTTTATACCGTTGATGAAAAACAGAGTGTTGATTCTCCTGTTCATCCACTTCATGAGCTCTACACTATCATCTCACTGCTTAACAATGATCTGAGGGAACTCAAGAAGACAGAAAAAGAACAGAAAGAGAAAATCAATGAATCCCTTGAAAATGCACGAATTCTGAACACAAAACTCTCCGAGCAGAAAAAGAGCCTGGAGGACAAGGAACAGATTCAGCGTATTCTGATTGAAAACCTTAAAAAATCGAGAGTTGAAGCGGATATAGCCAACCGGGCAAAAAGCGAGTTCCTTGCCAATATGTCGCATGAAATCAGAACCCCGCTTCATGCTGTTGTCGGCATGACAGAGCTTCTGCTCGACACCCCGCTCAACTCCACCCAGCAGCATTATACGGATACCATTCAGGCCAGCACAAAACAGCTCCATCAATTGATCAATGATATTCTCGATTTCACTAAAATCGAATCGGGGCAGCTTGACAAGACAAAATCCACTTTTGATCTTCGCTTACTATTTAATGACCTCTCTTCCATTTTGACTGGCAATGCAGCAAAAGCCGGTCTGCAGTTGATCTTTACTATTCCTGACTCAGTCGAGAGCAATCTGACTGGATATCCTGTCTATTTGAAACAGGCGCTCATCAATCTGATACAGAATGCCATCAAATTCACCTACAAAGGGGAAATTGCCGTTAACGTTGCGCCTGAATCCGAAAATGACAGTGAGATCTCCCTCCGCATATCAGTCAAGGATACAGGAATCGGAATACCTGACGAGAAGAAGGAGCTGGTCTTCCAGCGATTTACCCAACTTGACTCCTCAGCAACCCGAAAGGCAGGTGGAGCCGGACTTGGATTAGCTATATCAACACAGCTTGTTGAGTTTATGGGAGGAAAACTGAAACTCAACAGCAAAAAAAATGAAGGCTCCGAGTTCTGGTTTGTCATTCCGTTCGTCAAACCGGTTAATAACAGTGTAACTCCCGATTCTGAATCCCCTGAAAAAAGCCGCGCCAAACTAATGCAGCCAAACCCGAATGACTTGACTGCAAAAACTCTTGTTCTGCTGGTTGAAGACAATGTCATCAACCAGCAGGTTGCTATAGCCATGCTGAAAAAACTCTCATTTCAGGTAGATATTGCAGCAAATGGTATTGAAGCAATCGATGCCCTGAAAAAAAAGCAGTATGCGCTGGTGATTATGGATTTGCAGATGCCTCTTATGGGAGGGATTGATGCCGCCATAGAGATACGAAAACCAGTTACAGGAGTTATCAATCCTGATATTCCAATCATTGCCATGACCGCTAATGCGACGCAGGAAGACAAAAAAAACTGCCAGAATGCGGGAATGAATGACTTTATCACAAAGCCGTTCGTCATCAAAAACCTTGGTGAAATTCTTCAGAAATGGCGTCCTGCACCTCAAGCCTGAACCTCCATGGGGAAAGATCTATGACGGCATACCGGCGATATGCCGTCCAATCAGCTCTATCTCCTCACTGCTGAGTCTTAACTCTCCTGCACCGATTATTCCCTCAACCTGTGCAGCATTGCGTCCTCCGACTATCGCTCCGTTAACAGCCTGGTTGCGCAGTGTCCACGCTATGGCAACCTCCCCGGCTGAGCATTTATGCGGGGCACCGATGCGTTTAAGCAGTTCAACCAGTTCGAGATTAGCCGAAAGGTGCGGCTCCTGAAACTCCTTGTTCTGGCGACGCCAGTCATCCGATGAAAAGTGTGCTGCCCGTTCACGGGTCATCGCCCCGGTAAGCATGCCCGAAAGCATCGGAGAGTAGACAATAACGCCGATGTTATGATCCATGCAGAACGGAAGAAGTTCAACGTCAGCAGCAGGCCGAAGCATTGAGTATGGCGGCTGAACTGAGGCAACTGGAGCAATAGCCATCACCAGCTTCAATTGAGCAACCGAGAAATTTGAAACCCCGATATGGCGAACCAACCCCTCTTCCCTGAGGCGGGCCATCTCCGTCCAGCCCTCTTCTATATCAGACTCCGGATTCGGCCAGTGGATCTGGTATAGGTCAATAGCGTCAACCTGCAATCGCTTCAGACTCTCTTCACACTCTCTCCGAATTGAATCAGCCTTGAGGCTGTTGCCGACCTGACGGGTGGCATTATCCCAAACCATCGAACATTTTGTAAAGATATAAGGCTTATGCTTCAGACCGACCACGGCTCTTCCAACCAACTCCTCCGAATGGCCAAGCCCGTAAACCGCAGCCGTATCGATCCAGTTGACGCCAAGTTCCACCGCCCGCTGAATTGCCGCAATGGCATCACCGTCATTCTGCGCTCCCCACCCGTATGCCCAGTCAGCTCCCCCTATAGCCCAGCTTCCGAAACCAATGGGGGTAATGAGCATATCCGTATTGCCAAGTTCTCTTTTCTGCATAACTCATTTATTTAAAGGGCACCACTATTAATTTATAAAACTGAACTATCCCCCCATTCACTTCCCGCAGCAGGAGCCATCTGATCCATCCGGGCTTTTATGCGATCCGCACTCACAATTTTTAACCTGCAGCGTACCAATATCAAGGCGATCAATTCGAGCTTTTCCGACTGAAATTTTTCCAATGATAAGTCTGCCGACAGCGAGTGCGCCAATGGCAAAGGCACCAATGGAGAGTGCTCCTATGGCAAACAGGCCGAAAGCAGAGGCTCCTCTTGAGCTGCAATATCGCGATTGAAGTGGTTCAGGCCTCACCGGCTGACAAACAGAACCGGAATCACTTTCGCAAACCGCTGCACGTTTGCCTCCTTTCGTCCCGATATCGAGATGACGATGCAGAAATGATTTCATGAGCTGACTATGTTTTTGATTTCAACAGATCCACCAATGAAAAAAACACATTTACCAATCATAACACCTTCCGAAAGAAAATCCACTCCCCTCGCTGTAAAAAAAAGAGTAGCACCTTCAAATAGCCTGAGTCCCGACCAGTCGTGACTCAGGTTTCTCTGCTCCGCCCGCCTCGTACTCAAAGCGCTCACGACAACTAATAGTTGTGCCTGCAAGAGACAGGCTCTTTAACTGATTTTTCTACATTTTCGTAGACTTTATCTCTCGCAAACAAAACGGGTTCGTCACCCGGTTTCAGGGCTGCACTAAGAGATAATTACTCATCTGAACCTCTCTCTTGATGAAAATGAAGCTTTTCAGAAAAAAATCCTGACCGTGTATTCGCTTCCATTTTGAACAAGCACAGCAAAAATACTTTTGCTGTCGATTTTTATACAATTCGGTAGATTTTCAGATTTTCCTACAAATTTGTCAACATAAACAACCCAGGAAAAAACGATCTAAGTTATAGTCAAAAATGCATTAACAGAAAGTCATACAAACAAAAAGCCCTCAAACCCTGTAACCGCAAGGCGTTGAGCCATTACCCTCCCCGATACCACAATTATTCAAGCAGAAAATCAGAAGTCTGGCACGCGTATTGCTAACTAATAGCATAACTATTCAGGCAAAAAAGCGGCCTCTCCTGAATATTTTATGAAGAGGGTACGAATAACCTAAAAATGCACAACAATGAGAAAAGTAGCTATTTACGGAAAAGGTGGCATCGGCAAGTCAACAACGACACAAAACACTGTTGCCGGTCTTGCAGAAATGGGAAAAAACGTCATGGTTATCGGCTGTGACCCGAAAGCTGACTCTACCCGACTGCTCCTCGGAGGACTTCAGCAAAAAACGGTACTTGACACACTTCGTGAGGAGGGTGAAGAGGTCGAACTTGAAGATATCATCAAAGAGGGATACAGAAACACCCGCTGCACCGAATCCGGCGGTCCTGAGCCAGGTGTAGGCTGTGCCGGTCGCGGTATCATCACCTCCGTTAACCTGCTTGAGCAGCTTGGCGCTTTTGATGATGAGTGGAACCTCGACTATGTATTCTATGATGTTCTGGGTGACGTTGTCTGCGGTGGATTCGCCATGCCGATCCGCGACGGAAAAGCTGAAGAGATCTACATCGTCTGTTCCGGTGAAATGATGGCCATGTACGCTGCCAACAACATCTGTAAAGGTATCCTGAAATATGCCGATACCGGTGGAGTCCGTCTTGGTGGCCTTATCTGCAACAGCCGTAATGTTGACAACGAACGCCAGATGATCGAAGAGCTTGCAAAAAAAATCGGCACACAGATGATTCACTTTGTACCGCGTAACAACTTTGTACAGCGCGCCGAAATCAACCGCAAGACTGTTATTGAATACGATCCGACACATGAGCAGGCTGATGAGTACCGGGCACTTGCACAGAAGATTCATGACAACAAGATGTTCGTCATCCCCAAGCCGCTTGAAATCGAAGAGCTTGAAGCCCTACTCATTGAATTTGGTATCGCTAACTAATAAAACACGGAGTACACACACATGTTAATGATCAGAACAATCGTAAGGCCGGAAAAGGTACATCAGGTCATGCAGGGGCTGCTTGAAGCAGGCTTCCCGGCTGTTACAAAAATCTCGGTTGTCGGACGT
>JAAXXL010000038.1 GCA_013334485.1 Chlorobiaceae bacterium
GCCAAATAAACACATTACTAAGGAACCCTGTCGTCAATACGAATCTCAAGACCAAGTCCCTGCAGCTCCCTGATAAGAACGTTGAATGATTCAGGGATGCCCGGTTCGGGCAGGTTCTGGCCTTTAACAATTGCCTCATAGGTTTTGTTACGGCCAATCACATCATCTGATTTAACCGTGAGCATCTCCCTGAGAATATTGGCTGCACCATATGCCTCAAGCGCCCAGACCTCCATTTCACCGAACCTCTGACCACCAAACTGCGCTTTTCCACCGAGCGGCTGCTGGGTAATGAGCGAGTATGGACCGGTTGAACGGGCATGGATCTTGTCGTCAACAAGATGGCTCAGCTTGAGCATGTAGATGTAACCAACCGTTACTTCATCATCAAAACGCTCACCGGTACGGCCGTCAAACAGGCTGACCTTTCCGTGAGCAGGAAGACCGGCTTTTTCAAGCTGCTCCTGTACCTCTTCATAGGTGGCACCATTGAAAATTGGTGTTTTAAACTTCACACCAAGCTTTTTGGCTGCCCATCCGAGCGAGGTTTCATAGAGCTGACCGATATTCATACGGCTCGGCACACCAAGCGGGTTAAGCACAATGTCAACCGGAGTACCATCTGCCATGAACGGCATGTCCTCAATCGGAAGAATTTTACCGACAACGCCCTTGTTTCCATGACGTCCGGCCATCTTGTCACCAACCTGGATCTTTCTTTTCTGTGCAATATAGACCTTTGCAAGCTCCTCGATTCCCGGAGGAAGTTCATCGCCTACATTGATCTTGTACTTTTCATTTTCACGCTCGTCGCTCAGATCCTTGAGCTTGAAGCGGAACTCCTTGACAAGACGCAAAACATTGTCATTGACCTTGTCAGAAGCGGTCAGCCCCTTGGTAAAGTCAATCGACTCAAGGAATGGCATACTGCTGAATTTTGCAAGCAGCGCATCGTCAAAAGCTGTGCCCTCAGCGATGAGTACCTTACCCTTGTCGCTGTTGATTGCTACTGATACAGCGCCTTCAAGATGCTGTTTCAGCCATTTGGCAAAGCGTCTGCGCAGGTCAAACTCTCTGCTGTCAAACCGCTTGTCAACTGCCTCAAGCTTCTCCTTGACATCCATACCGACTTTTTTCTTGCGGCTGAAGAGCTTTGTTTTGATAACAATACCCTTCATTCCGGCAGGCACATGCATCGAAGCATCCTTGACATCACTTGACTTGTCACCGAAAATTGCACGAAGCAACTTCTCTTCCGGCGTCGGATCGCTCTCACCTTTCGGTGTGATCTTTCCAACAAGAATATCGCGCTCCTTGACTTCGGCGCCGAGACGGACAATACCGTTCTCATCAAGGTTTCTGAGCGCATCCTCACTGACATTGTAGATGTCACGGGTAAACTGCTCTTCACCACGCTTGGTGTCGCGAACGTTAGCCTCAAATTCATGAACATGTATCGAGGTAAAGACATCGTCATAGACAAGCCTTTCACTCAGAATGATAGCATCCTCAAAGTTGTATCCACGCCATGGCATGAAGGCTACCAATACGTTTTTGCCAAGTGCAAGCTCACCGTGATCGGTTGATGAACTGTCGGCCAGAACTGAGCCTTTTTCAACCCGGTCACCGATATGAACCATAGGTTTCTGCGAAATGCAGGTATCCTGGTTCGAGCGTTTGAACTTGATCAGCTTGTAGGTTTTAAGACCTTCATCAGGATCAAGAAGCGAAAGACGCACATCATTTTCGATACTGATATCGTAGCGGACCTGAACATATTCTGCCGTGACATCTTCAATAACGCCGGTACCCTCAGCTACAATAACCGAGCGGGAATCCCGTGCAACCTTGGCCTCCATACCGGTACCAACAACCGGAGCTTCGGAAGTAAGGAGAGGAACCGCCTGGCGCTGCATGTTTGCACCCATCAGTGCACGGTTACCGTCATCATGCTCAAGGAAGGGAATAAGCGCTGCTGCTGCACTGACAATCTGAACCGGAGAGACGTCCATGTAGTTGACATCCTCGGCAGCGACAACGGGATAGTCACCCTTTGTCCTTGCCTGTACCGTCTCAAGAGCTATTTTGTTATTAGCGTCAAGAGGAACACTCACCGGAACGGTGATCTTGTTCTCTTCATCTTCTGCTGAAAGCATCAGCACTGTCCCGGTTACCTGACCCTTCTCGACAACGCGGTAAGGGGTCTGGATAAATCCTTTATCGTTGATCTCCGCATAGACCGAGAGCGAAGAGATCAGACCAATATTGGGACCTTCAGGTGTTTCAATCGGGCAGAGTCTGCCGTAGTGTGTATAGTGAACGTCACGAACCTCAAAACCTGCACGCTCTCTGGTAAGACCGCCGGGTCCAAGTGCTGAAACCCTCCTCTTGTTGGTCATTTCAGCCAGAGGATTGGTCTGGTCCATGAACTGGGAGAGCTGACTTGTGGCAAAGAAGCTTGAGACAACGCTTGATACGGTTCTTGCGTTGATCAAATCTGCCGGTGCGATCTTGTCCGAATCACGTGAATTGAGTTTCTCGCGAACATTTTTGCCCATTCTGGCCAGTCCGATAACAAACTGGGCAGCAAGCTGCTCACCTACCGAACGAACACGACGGTTTGCAAGGTGATCGACATCATCGACCTCAGCCAGACCGTTGACCAGATTGATGAGATAGTAGATAACCGAGATAATATCGTAGTGCGTCAGCACCAGAATATCGTCTCCAAGCGGCTCATCGGAAAAGGACTGAATGGTCTGAAGCGTTTTATCATAAATAGCATCTGAAAGCTTTTTCAGCTCCGGCTTTCCACCGAGGTAGGTGTCGAGCTCTTCAAACTCACGGCTGAGCTTTTTCTTGATCCTGTAACGTCCGACATCACCCAGATCATACTTTTTCTGGTTGAAGAAGGTTCGCTCAAGGAAGCTGCGTGCCGCATCAATATCAGGAGCCTCGTTAGCCCTGAGCTCTTCATAAACAATTTCGAGCGCCTCTTCTTCGGTAGCCGAGCTGTCATTGAGAATGGTGTTGATAATGATCGACTTGTCTTTGCCTTTGTCGCCGCCGGCAAAGCTTTTCATCACCTTCACACTCTTGTAACCCGCAGCAAGAATCTGCTCAAAGATCTCCTCGGTTATTGCCGTACGTGCACTGACGACTTCGCCGGTCTGCATGTCAACAATATCAGAAGCCAGATACTGGCCAATAAGCTGCTCTTTTTTACCGGCTTTCAGAGGAACCTCTTCAACCAGGTCAAAGAGACCGAGTATATCCTCGTCCCTTGTAAAGCCGATGGCACGAAGAAGTGCACTGACCAGAAAGTTCTTTTTCTGATCGATATAGACGAAAATCTGATTATTGATATCCGTCTGGAACTCAATCCACGATCCCCTTGTCGGGACGATCTTGGCCGAATACATTTTTTTGCCGTTCGGATGAATCGCCTCACTGAATACCACACCGGGTGAACGGTGGAGCTGGGCAACCACAACGCGCTCGGCACCGTTAACAATGAAGGTACCGCGATCGGTCATGAAGGGGATTCTGCCGAGGTATACCTCCTGCTGAATAGTCTCCTTCCAGTCAGTCTCATCCGGCTCATCCTTGTAGGAGAGCTTGAGCTTGACTTTCAGCGATACATCGTAGGTAAGGCCACGCTCAATACAATCCTCAACGGTGTATTTCGGCTTGTCAAAACTGTATGAGATGTACTCAAGCAGGTAGAGGCCTCTGGTATCGGTAATAGGAAACGCGCTGCGCAGAACCCTCTCAAGGCCCTGATCCTTTCTCTTGGCAAGCGGAACGCTGTCCTGCAGAAAATTATGAAACGAATCTAACTGTACTTTTAATAAATCGGGGGCCTCTATTATACTTTGGATCTTGGAAAAGTCAATACACGGTGTTGTCGCATCAGCCACTTTCACATGCACCTCGCTTTTATCAATTGCATGAATTACTTACAGATTAAGTCAGAACAAAGCTCAACTGAAACTCTGCCGGTCGAAAAAACAGCCGGGTTATCTTAATCGTATCGTCACAGGAACTCTCATCTTAACAAAACTTATAGAAACGGACAAAGCTCCGTTTCTGTACGAAACGGAGCTTGCTGTAGTAATGACTCTTTTTACAGATTACTTCAACTCAACAGATGCGCCCGCGTCTTTCAGCTCTTTAGCGATTTTTTCGGCCTCATCTTTCGATACAGCTTCCTTAACCGTCTTCGGTGCGCCATCAACAAGGTCCTTTGCCTCTTTCAGTCCAAGACCGGTAAGAGCACGAACAACCTTGATAACGTTGATTTTGCTTTCGCCAGCGGCGGTCAGCACAACATCAAACTCGGTCTGCTCTTCTTTTACAGGAGCATCAGAAGCAGCGGCAGCAGCAACACCAGCCACAGCGACAGGAGCTGCACTTACACCAAACTTTGTTTCCAGGGCTTTAACGAGTTCAGAAGCCTCTGTAAGCGTCAACTTGCCAATTTCCTCTACAAGTGTTTCGATAGACATATTATTCCCCTCTCTTGTTTAATTTACAATTATGATAATTTCTGAGTGCGTAATAGTTCGTTTGCCGGTTACTGCTTCTGCTTGGCAACCTGATCGAGTACCGATACGAGGTTCCTTGCAATCGCATTAACCACGATCGGCACAGAACTGACAACATTGTTGATCAATCCGGCTGCACGACCGACATTTTCAGTCTTGGTGAGCATTTCAGAGAGTGCCGGCAGTGCATCTGCACCGAAAACAACTCCGTCAATTGCTGCCATCTTGAACTTCAGCAGTTCATTTGTTTTGCTGAACTTCCTGATGACTTTGGCTGGAGCAAGCGGATCATCATATCCGAATGCTACACCTGTTGTGCATTTCAGACCTGCTGCAAGCTTGTCAGCTCCCGCCAGATCCTTCAGCGCTTTTTTGATAAGTGTGTTCTTGACAACACGGTATTCCACACCAACTTTTCTGAACTCACTGCGCAACTCCGCCATTTTCGCTACGCTCAATCCCTGGAATTCCGTCAGATATATACCCTGTGACTTATTGACTTTCACAGCTACATCCTGAACGATCTGCTCTTTTCTATCTCGCTTCATTCGTATAAACCGTTTTTATTAGGCGACAAATTTTTCCTTCTTAACCTTCACGCTCGGGGACATGGTGCTTGAAAGCGCTATTCCCTGGACATACTGACCCTTGGCTGCCGATGGCTTCAAGCGAACAATCTCCCGAAGGAAACTGTTGATGTTGACTACCAGCTCATCAGAACCGAAAGAGACCGTTCCGACCGGAGCATGAACATTTCCGGCTTTATCAACCCTGAATTCGATTTTACCCGCCTTGACATCCTTGACCGCCTTGGCCACATCCATAGTCACGGTTCCGGACTTGGGATTCGGCATCAAACCGCGAGGTCCAAGAATTTTGGCAACCTTGCCAAGCTGACCCATAACATCCGGTGTAGCAATAATAACGTCAACGCCGGTCCACCCTTCCTGGATCTTCTCGATATACTCCTCAAACCCGACCATATCAGCTCCGGCCTCTTTTGCCTCTTCAACCTTGGCCTCTTTACAGACAACCAGGACAGTAACCGTCTTACCGGTTCCATGAGGAAGCATAACCGTACCACGGACAACCTGGTCGGCATGACGGGGGTCAACGCCGAGCTTTACTGCGATATCAATGGTAGCATTGAATTTCGCTTCGGTAATCTCTTTAATTTTCTCTACTGCATCACCGAGATCGTACTCCATGAGACGATCAATCTTCAATGCTGCATTTGTGTATTTTTTTCCAGCCATTGTTATATCTCTTGAAAAGTGGTAAAAAAAGCGGCCTTTTACAGCCTCCCACAACCTTGAACCAAAAACAAAAAAATCAGCCCTCGACCACAATTCCCATGCTTCTTGCGGTACCGGCAATCATCTCCTCTGCACCTCTGAGATCAATTGCGTTCAAATCAGGCATCTTCAACTCTGCGATTCTGCGAACCTGCTCACGCGAAACGGTGCCAACCTTGTTGCGGTTCGGTTCACCCGATCCCTTCTTCAACTGTGCCTCTTTAAGAAGCAGAACAGCGGCAGGAGGAGTTTTGGTGATGAACGTAAATGACTTGTCAGAATAAACCGTAATCACAACAGGAATAATCATTCCCGATTCAGACTGGGTCTTTGCATTGAACTGCTTGCAAAACTCCATGATATTGACACCCTTCTGACCGAGTGCCGGACCTACAGGAGGAGCAGGATTTGCTGCACCAGCGGGGATCTGAAGCTTGATAAAGCCGATTACCTTTTTTGCCATAATCTATTTCTATTGCAGAAGCTTAAAAAAATTTAAGCCCTATTATTGGGAAACTGACTTAACCTGTGAAAAATCAAGCTCTGTTGGTGTACTGCGCCCAAAAAAGCTTATCATAACCTTAACCTTCATCCTCTCGGTACACACTTCATGAACAACGCCGGTCAGCGAACTGAACGGACCATCTACCACCTTGACAGAATCACCAACCTTGAACGGCGACTCGATAACCGAGCGGTGCTCTGTGGTGTTCTCCGGCTCAAGAATCTTCTCAACCTCATCAGGACGGAGCGGAATGGGGTTATCATCAACACCAAGAAAACCCATCACTGACGGAATATCAAGAATCAGATTCCTTGTCTGCTTGTCAAGCACTGCCTCAATAAGCACATATCCAGGGAATGCATTTTTGGTGAGGCTTCTTTTCTTGCCATTCTTTACCTCAACAAAACGCTCGTAAGGGACATAGACCTGCAAAATCTTTTCAGCAAGATTACAGCGAATCACCTCGGCATCAATACCCTCTTTTACCTTGCGCTCATGGCCAGAATAAATCCTGAGTGCATACCAGCGTGCTACAGGAACACCCTGAATATCGACATCCTTTTTTCTTGCGCTCATCAATTCACCTTAACTCTGTTTCTTACAATAACTTTCCCATAACGAAATTTATGACCCAGTCGACAAGAAACGTAAACAAGGCAAGTATACCTGAAACCGTCAGAACGACAATCGTCAAATCCTTTATCTCTTCCTTGCTCGGCCAGACAACTTTCCGCATCTCACTTATCACATCGCGGTAATACTGACCTGCTTTGCCGATATAATTACTCATGAATATCAATCCGGAATAAAATACTGTGATACTTTTTCTGCGTGCACGTCAGGAGGGAATCGAACCCCCAACCTGCGGTTTTGGAGACCGCTGCTCTACCAATTAAGCTACTGACGTATCTTTCAAAACCTCACGAACCCGAGCTGATGATCGGACTTGAACCGATGACCTCTTCCTTACCAAGGAAGTGCTCTACCGACTGAGCTACATCAGCATAACACACAAAAAAAAGGCAGTGGGTAGGGGAGGATTCGAACCTCCGAAGACATAGTCGACAGATTTACAGTCTGTTGCGTTTAACCACTTCGCTACCTACCCGAGAATTCAGAGCTGGTGATGGGACTCGAACCCGCAACCTGCTGATTACAAATCAGCTGCTCTACCAATTGAGCTACACCAGCAGCTCTTCCAAAAAACAGGGCAGGTAATATACTGAGCGATTTTAATTATACAAAGAAAAAAGGAATAATTTATCTTTCACTCCTTATCCCTGCAAAAAAACCTGCAAGCCCTATTGCCATCCCTCTGGAAGCTACTCTCTGGGAGAAAACCAGAAGCTTGTCAATCAGCGTTGGCAGTACAACCCTTCTGTTATTCTTCAATCCCCTGATTGCGGCATCAACAACAATTTCCGGTTTATAGATCGGCAGACGAATATCAGCTCTCTTATGGCTTGAGCTTTCCAAAAATCCGGTATCAATAAAACCGGGACATACCGCGACAACACTGATCCCTCTCTCTTTCAGCTCTTCATGAAGCGCCTCGGTGAGGGTTATGATAAATGACTTCGTGGCCGAATAGAGAGCAAGTCCCGGCACACCCTGAAATCCCCCGAGTGAGGCAACGTTGATGATGCCGCCATTTTTTCTCTTTACCATACCCGGCACAAAGAGCCTCGTAAGCTTTGTGAGCGCCATCATATTAACCATCATAATCTCTTCGAGCTTTATCTGCTCGATAGCGCTGAACTCACCGGCTTGAGAGAGCCCTGCACAGTTGACGAGAAGATCAACCTCAATCTTTGCGTCGCAGCAGAACTTATAAATGCGATCAGGACTTTGGGGATTGTTCAGATCGGCAGTGCAGAGCGCAACCTTTACGCCCTCTTCAAGCCTCAACTTTTCAGCAAGAAGAGTCATTTTGTCCACTGAACGGGCAACAAGCAGAAGGTTCCGCCCATTTTTGGCAAATTCACGGGCAAAGAGCGCTCCTATACCCATGGATGCACCTGTAATCAGCACATAACGCAGGGAACAATCCGCAGCAAAAGGATTATAGGGCGGCACAGCCATGGCTCCCGGTTATGCTGGATCAACCCATTTTCCGCGCTCTTTGACCAGCTCAATGAGACGGTCAACAGCAACCTGCTCCGAAATATTTTCATCAACACACTCTCTTCCTACATAGAGATTGATGCGGTTTTTTCCGGCTCCGACATATCCGAAATCTGCATCGGCCATCTCTCCGGGGCCATTGACAATGCAACCCATGATCCCGATCTTCAACCCTTTGAGATGGGCCATCCTCTTTTTTATTGAGGCAGTTGCCTGCTCAAGCTCAAAATAGGTTCTGCCACAACCCGGACAGGAGATGAATTCGGTTTTTGACATTCGTATCCTGGCGCCCTGAAGAATATTGAATGCAAGGTTCACCTCATCATCCACAGAGAGCCCTGTATCCAATGCGAGTATATCACCGATGCCGTCACAAAAGAGTGTTCCTGTCTGAACAGAGCTGTTGACAAGAGCATCAAGCCGCTCCACCGAGCGCTCCCTGAAACGGACAACAAGAGGATAGTCAAGCGAACGGCTGTTGAATGCCTGGAGGAGGCGTCGGGTGGCAAACAGAGCCTCTCTGGACTGTACCGAAAAAAAGAGCCGCTCACACCCCTCTTTGTGGAGCTGTTCTGCAAGGTGCAGAAGCACTCCGGCAGGCACGGAGGTCCCGGCTTTTTCATGGATAAAACAGATCTCTACGGCGGCAAGCCGGTCACGCTTGAGAGCGCTCAGAAACTCCCGCTCAAGCCGCTCCCCCTCAACAATATCAAGCCTTGCTTTCGTTACCTTGTCAAGCAGTTTGACAAACAGCTCAACATCACCTGTTGAGGCGGCAACAAAACGACGGTGCTCACCGAGTCTCTGAAGAAGCTCTTCAAGCCGATCAAGATCCCCGGCGCTCTCCACACGCAGAGAGACAAACTCGGAACGGATTGCATCATCTGCTTTTTCGGGAGCTACTCTTTTCAGAACCTCAGCATATACCTCTTCACCTGCCGAAAGCGGTGCGTGCACCTCTGTTTCCACTCGAACCATCTCATCTCCACCAACCGCGATACCTGCAAGATCGACCACGGCAGAGTGACGACGCTGATAACTGAAAGGGGAGAATGGTGGCGGTTCAGCCGAAGCGTTCGCAGCGGAAGCATGCCGGTTGCGATTTTCAACAACCTGACCAATGGGTATATGTCCCCTGTCTCCCTTGACAAGATGAAAGTCGTTATACTTTTTAACGATAGCAAAACCGACAGGGACCTCGTTAACCGGATCCTCAGTCAGCGATACCCTGATAGTATCGCCAAGTCCGTCCTCAAGGAGTGCACCGATACCCATCGCCGACTTGACCCTGCCCTCATCACCATCCCCTGCCTCGGTCACCCCGAGGTGAAGCGGATAAGCGTGAAGAAGCTCCGAGTCCGCTTTTTCGACAAGAAGGCGGTAGGCCTGAATCATCACCCTGACGTTCGAAGCCTTCATCGAAAAAAGAATGTCGTAATAGTCGAGCTCTTCACAAATCCTTGCAAACTCAAGAGCCGCCTCAACCATTCCCTCCGGTGAATTACCGAACCGGCTGACAATACGATCGGAGAGGGAGCCATGATTGGTTCCGATTCTCATTGATGCCCCGAATTGACGGGCTTTTTCAACCAGCGGCGTAAACTCGGCACGGACATGCTCAATCTCCCTCAGGTACTCCTCCTCAGTGTACTCTTCGGTTGAAAACTTCTGGCGGGCAGCATAGTTGCCAGGGTTGACACGAATATTTTCCACAAATTCAACCGCTTTAAGAGCGGCTTTTGCTGAAAAATGGATGTCGGCAACAAGCGGGGTATCAATACCGTCACGGCGAAGCTGATCGCGGATGTTCCGGAGATTTTCAGCATCCTTCTCTGTCGGTACAGTAAGACGGATAATCTCGCAACCGGCTTCATAGAGCCTCCGGCACTGGGCAACGGTTGCCTCGGTGTCCATGGTATGCGTATTGGTCATGGACTCAACCCTGATCGGCTGATATCCGCCAAGTGCCAGAGCACCAAAAGGAACTTCACGGGTTAAACGACGGCGATACTGGTACATTGAATTAGGTAGAACGCTTTGATGAAACCTATTTATCAGTGATGATGTAAAGGGCCTCACCCGGTTTACGGAAATTATATTTCTCTCTTGCCGCCTGCTCGATAGTGTCAGGATCATGAGCATGCTGTATGCGAAGCTCATTGGCAATAATTCTCTTCTGCTCAACTTTAAGCCGTTCAATAAGGATTCGATGCTCCGCTTCCATGCGGACTCTTTTCACAATACCAAAGTCATCAAACAGAAACCAGATAACAAAAAAAGCAAACGCCACCCTGAAAAAAAACTTTCTCGGGTTCAGGCGGATATGCTCCCATATACTGTTGACAATCTTTTTCAAATCACTGAACGATATGATTGGCCGGGTAGTGCAGAGGTCAAACAACTGCCGGATAACGGCATGAATGCAAAAGGAACCCTTTCGAAAAAGGGTTCCCTGCTCGTGGTGTTATACTCTGAAGGCTCTCTTTCCCGGATAGCGGGCCTGCTCTCCAAGCTCCTCCTCAATACGGAGCAGCTCATTATATTTTGCCATGCGGTCGGATCGTGACATACTGCCGGTTTTGATCTGTCCGGCATTGGTCGCCACGGCGATCTGGGCTATCGTACTGTCTTCGGTTTCACCGCTGCGATGGCTTATAACGGAAGTGTAACCGTTTGTTTTGGCAAGCTCGATAGCCTGAAGGGTCTCGGTAAGTGTTCCGATCTGGTTGACCTTGATAAGAATTGAGTTGGCAACACCACGCTCAATACCATCGGCAAGCCGTTTGCTGTTGGTGACAAAGAGATCGTCACCGACAAGCTGTACACGTGAACCGATCTTTTCTGTAAGCAGCTTCCACCCTTCCCAGTCGTCCTCAGCCATGCCATCCTCGATTGAGATAATCGGGTAGTCGCTGGCCCATTTTTCCCAGTACTCTGCCATCTCCTGAGAGGTCAGCTCGCGCTTCGAGGACTTCTTGAAAACATAGCGCTTCTTTGCTGAATCATAAAACTCTGAACTGGCAGGATCAAGAGCAATCATAACCTGCCCGTCACCAAGACCGCCCTTGTCGGTCGGAGAACCAACCTTGTAGCCAGCTTTACCGATAGCCTCAATGACCAGCTCAATGGCCTCTTCATTGGAGCGAAGGTTCGGGGCAAAACCGCCTTCATCACCAACAGCAGTACTCAACCCCTTGCTTTTCAGAAGAGCCTTGAGGGCGTGAAATATTTCAGCACCGCAGCGAAGCGCATCAGAAAAAGAGTTGAAGCCTGCCGGCATAATCATGAACTCCTGAAAATCCACGGTATTGTCAGCATGTGCACCACCGTTGAGCACATTCATCATCGGAACAGGAAGGGTATTGGCAAGGGTTCCTCCGATATAACGGAAGAGTGAAAGGCCACTATACTCGGCTCCTGCCCTTGCACAGGCAAGAGAGACTCCAAGCAGGGCATTGGCACCAAGATTGGCTTTATTCGGCGTACCATCAAGGGCAATAAGCAACTGATCAATCTCTTCCTGATCGGTCACAAGCATTCCCTCAAGAGCATCGTTGATTACCGTATTAACATTTTCTACAGCCTGGAGCACCCCTTTACCAAGATAGACCGATGCATCACCATCCCGGAGTTCAACAGCCTCATGGATACCTGTTGAGGCACCACTGGGTACTGCGGCCCGTCCGAATGCGGTTTCAGTATAGACATCGACTTCAACAGTCGGATTTCCTCTTGAGTCAAGAATCTGTCGGGCAAGAACTTTCCTGATGATTGGCATAACGAAATAGATTTATTGTTGTTATGAACATACTACGAAGGCCGGAACTGAACCATGATAGTGACCCAGTTATGAAGTGAAAATATATCCTTTTTTCTCAACCATTTCATTGTTCATCCGGCAGCAAATAGTACTTTTTTTTGTTAATTACTTTTCTGGCGGTTTCAGACACAATCCGGAAGATTCCGCGACATATTTCGTAAACACCGACCCGGGGGGTCATCATTAATTCTTCAACAAAGGAGTTCTGCCATGCATGCAGTACAACCCAGTCAATTGAGAAACATTGTCATTACCGGTCACACAGGAAGCGGCAAGACCGTGCTTTGCGAATCACTTGCCCTCTCCATGGGAGTTATAAATCGCCTTGGCAGTATTGATGAAGGAAACACACTTTCCGACTACTCAAGCGATGAAATCCAGAGAAAACACAGTCTCAACACCTCTCTTATTCACGGATTCTGGAACGACCAGAAAATAAATATTATCGATACGCCCGGCCTGCTTGACTTTCATGGTGATGTTAAATCCGCCATGCGAGTCGCAGATACCGTTCTCATTACCGTCAATGCCTCAACGGGTGTCGAAGTCGGTACCGATATCATCTGGGACTATACCGGCGAGTACTATAAACCGGTCATGTTTGTCCTGACCAAACTTGATGCTGAAAGAACCAGCTTTAACAATACCGTTCAAGAGCTGCGTGATCATTTCGGCCACCTCGTAACACCGATTCAATTTCCTGCCGAAGAGGGACTCGGACACCATACCCTTATTGATGTTCTGATGATGAAGCAAATAGAGTTCAGCCCCGATAAACCCGGAAGCATGACCATCTCTGACATCCCCGACCTCTACCTGAAACGGGCGGAAGAGATGCATCAGGAGCTTGTTGAGGCGGTTGCTGAAACTGACGAAGAGCTGATGAACCGGTTTTTTGAAGTTGGCAACCTTACCGAGGAGGAGTTGCGCTCCGGAATCAAATCCGCACTGGTAACCAGAACCTTTTTCCCTGTTTTCTGCACCTCACCGCTCCACCTGATCGGCTCGGAGCGTCTTTTGAACGCAATCGTAAACCTCTGCCCTTCTCCGATTGAACGCGGCCCTGAGCACACCATCTGTACCGTCAACGAAACTGAAACCCTTCTTCAGCCCGATCCTCTTGGCCCGACCGTCGCTTTTATTTTCAAAACAATGTCTGAGCCGCGTGTAGGCGAGATCTCCTTTCTAAGGGTCTATTCAGGCCACCTTGAAACCGGACATGAACTGATCGATGTGCAGACAGGCCAGGTTGAAAAACCCGGTCAGGTATACACCATGCTCGGTCAGAAAAAAATCCCGGTTGAGAAACTGCTTGCCGGAGATATCGGCATGGTAGTCAAGCTCAAGGATGCTCATACCAATGATACCCTTGCAGACAAAGGTACCCTCTGCCGGGTCAGCCCGATCAAGTTCCCGATACCTGTTCTGGCTACTGCGATCATCCCGCTCACCCAGGGCGATGAAGACAAAATTTCTTCCGGCCTCCACCATCTGCACGAAGAGGATCCGAGCTTTGCCATCGATCATGATGTCGAATTCAATCAGACCATTCTGAGAACCCTCGGAGAAACGCACCTTGAGACCATCATCAGCCGTCTTCAGGCTAAATTCAATGTCAAGGTTGATATCTCTCCCATCAAGATCCCTTACCGTGAAACAATCCGGGTTGCCTCTTCAGCCCAGGGCAAGTATAAAAAGCAGTCAGGAGGAAGAGGGCAGTATGGCGATGTCTGGGTAAGGCTTGAACCCGCTGCGCGTGACTCAGGTTTCAAATTCGCAAGCGAGGTTGTCGGAGGTGTTGTTCCTACACGCTACCTCCCTGCTGTTGAAAAAGGGCTTCATGAAGCCATTGAGCATGGCATCCTTGCCGGATACCCGGTTGTTGATCTCAAGGCAGTTGCCTACGACGGCTCTTTTCATCCGGTTGACAGTTCGGAATTCGCCTTTAAAATTGCGGCGAGCATGGCATTCAAAGCCGCTTTCGACAAGGCCAAGCCATTCCTGCTTGAGCCGCTCTACGCTCTGACTGTTTTTGCGCCTGACCAGTACACCGGTGAAATTGTAGGTGATATTTCAAGCAAACGGGGTAAAATTCTCGGAATGGAGGCTGACGTACGCATGCAGATCATCCGTGCGCTTATTCCCCAGGCAGCGCTCACTCCGTTTCATCACGCATTGACCCGCCTGACCCAGAGCCGGGCTCGCTACACCTACACCTTCAGCCACTATGAAGAGGCTCCGCCCGATATCGCCCAGAAAATAATTGCTGAAAAAGAGACATAAAAACGTGATCCACTGCTTTCGTGTCATTTCGAATCCTCCCGACCTGTCGGGGGGGTGAGAAATCTATGCTGCGAACCAGGCAAACAAACAGATCCCTCCTCCTGTCATTCCGAGTGCAGCGAGGAATCTCATGCCTTTTCACTCAGGCTAACGGACAGATCCCTCCCTTCAGTTCGGGATGACAATGAAAAGAGTTCGAGACGACACCTCCTCCTGTCATTCCGAGCACAGCGAGGAATCTCATGCCTTTTCACAACAACCCGAAAATTGATTTCAATTTCAGGAGCCAGACAATACGGATGGCCTCCCGGATATTCTGCTTTGTCATTTTGGATTTACCGACGGTTCGGTCAACAAAGACAATCGGCACCTCCCGTATAACAAACCCTTTTTTCCATACCCTGAAGTTCATCTCAATCTGAAACGAATAGCCCTGCGAATTGATCCGGTCAAGATCAAGCTCACGTAACACCCTAGAGCTGAAACATTTGAAGCCACTGGTCGGATCTGCAACCGGCAAACCTGTAACCATACGGGTATAAATACTTGCCAGCTTTGAGAGAATGAGGCGCCGAAGTGGCCAGTTAACAACATTGATGGTGTTGTTCATATAGCGGGATCCAATAACCAGATCAGCTCCTTTCACTGCCGCAAGCAACTCCGCGACCATCGCAGGATCGTGGGAATAATCTGCATCCATTTCAACAACGTACTGATAGTTGTGCTCAAGAGCGTAACGGAATCCGGTAAGGTAAGCTGTTCCGAGTCCAAGCTTTCCGGGGCGCGTGATGATATGGAGAGCCGGCATAGCCGCCTTAAGCGACTGAACAATACCCCTTGTGCCGTCAGGAGAGTTATCATCAATCACAAGCATGTCAACTGTTGACGGGTAAAGCTTTTCAAGATCGTTCAGCAGCCTGCCGATATTTTCAGCCTCATTGTAGGTGGGGATGATAACGAGTACACTGTTTCTCAAGCGGGTATCATCACGATGTTCTCTTCCGGGTGATTCCTGAAGAGTAGAGGTATGTTCAGGCATGACAGAGATTGATCTTCTAAAAAAAAAGCATTGCTCCAGAGAAGCAATGCTTTTGTAAAACCACAAGGGAGAGTGAGCAGTGTTAACTCTCTCTTAACTTGATTCCCGATGAAAACGGTGAAGAAAGCGCAAGTCAAAATCAAGCCGCTCAGGCGGAGTGAATTTGTAATCAAGCACTTCTCCATCCGGAAGAATTTCAATCAATGCAGCAGCAGGGCACTCATCCGATGAGAAGCAGGCTGAACAGGAGATACAGGCATCCTGGTCAATGTATGCCCTGAATCCACCTTCCTGAACATCACCATAGAACTTGTAGCCTATGGCCTGAACTTTTGGAGGGCATTTGTCAAGGCATAGCCCGCAGCCAACACAGAGATTCTCAATAATAAAATAGTGTGACTTCGCACGAGGCGCTGCCTTTGCCAACGGTGCACCCGGAGCTGCCTTTGCTGCAGGAGGTGCCGGAGCCGCAGGTTTTGCTACCGGTGCGGCTGGAGCGCCTTTTGCAGCAGGGGCTGCTGGTTTGGCTCCCGGTGCTACCGGTGCACCTTTTGCCGCAGGAGCTGCCGGTTTTGCACCCGGTGCGCCTTTTGCTGCCGGTGCGCCCTTTGCAGCAGGGGCTGCCGGTTTCGCAGCCGGAGCAGCTCCCGGTGCTGGCTTCGCTGCAGCTTTCTTTATTGGCTGAAGAGACTCCGATGCAATACCGGTTCTTCCAAGATTGACATTAAGCGGTTCAAGCCTGAGCTTTCCAGACTGCTTCGGTGGTGCCGCTTTCGGCTTTGCCTCTACCTGCTTTGCGGCCGGTGCTGCCGCCTTTGGCGGAGCTGGCTTAGCCTTTGAGGCTGGCACTGATGACGATATATCTGGCTGTTGTACAGGATCGGCCATAAAAACCCTCCTCTTAAATTACAGAATAGACTTTAGTATCAATAATCAGAGCCAGAGCAACACCGATGTTACTCTGGCTCTGGGAGTTTCAAGCGACCAACTTCATCAGATAGTCAACAACCTGGGTAAGAAGAACCTGACCAGAGACCGCTGATTCAGCTACCTGCGGAGGCAGAGGAGTGTCGGTCTGATAGAATCCGTTTCCGATAAACAGGAAGACCAGAATAAACACACCGCCGAAATAGAGGAATGTACCAGCCATCTTCGAGTCTGAAATTGTCAGTACCGGGAAGCGGAAAGCAACATCGCGGTTGAGGAACTTCTTGCCCAACCAGCGGACAGTTCTGGTCTGGATATCAGCACCTTCAAGACGGGATCCGCGATCTTCAAACCATACAGCAAAACTGATAAACCAGATCAGGTGACCGATCATCAGAATCGTCGAAAGATGCGAACTGGAGAAGATGTTGACCGTCTCTGTCCAGAAGTAATAGAAGATACCAGAGGTATAGTGATGAGCAAGACCTGCAACAGAGTCCCATGCCTTTGCATCGGCAGCAGGAACACCATACATCATGGACGCGATCCATGCACCATCGATATACCAGCAGACTGCAGAAAGACCCTTGATTCCCCACAACATTGCAAACCAGAGCTGATCCTGGATCGATACACCGCAGGTACCGCCATAAACAGGGCCGAGGCACGGGAAGGAGTAGGAGTTCTTTTTGAGACCAAGATCATCCCACAGTGGTGAGGTGTGCGAGAAGAATGCAATACGTACAAGAGCGATCAAAGAGAAAAGCGAACCGGCAACAATAACGTGAACCATAACCCAGTCATTGATACTCGGATCTCTGAACATCCACTGGAAAATCGGAAGTGGTTTCAGCCAGTAGAACGACATCAGAATGTTCGTACCGAACAAATTCAGCTCACAGATGGTGTTCCAGACAATCACAGCATAAACGGAGAGCATGGTTGAAAAACAGAGTGCCATAACTGTTCCGAGAATCTTGACCTGTACTTCCTGGTCACGACCTTTGGCTACAAAGACAGACTTGATCTGGCTGTAGAGGCCATTAAGCTGGATCTTGAGAAGATACTGACCGCCATGGTAAACACCGGCAAAAACATAGAGCACACCGCAGATGATATGGTTGAAGGTGATCAGGTTGATCACGGTTCTTGCCATACCGAAAGTGGCGCCGTTCTTTGGCAGAATTGCATAGGCAGGGAAATCAATAAACTCTTTTGAACCGGAGATGATCCTGCCGCCTTCCTGTACAAAGTTGTAGCTGACCCTGTTGAACGGCTCACCATAGATATAGAAAGCCAGTGTATCAAGGTGTTTGTAGTATGCTGCAAATGAAGGCTGCTGAAATGCTACGAACGCGATACATCCAAGAGCAATATTGATATAGCCGATTGCCGTCAGGTGTACAGAGAATGCCGCCTTCATGTCATCATTCAGGTGAGTCGCTGCATTCGGAGGATTGTTCCACCAGTAGATACCAAGAGAGAAAAAGATTGCTGCAAAGATGAAGGCCATGAAGGTCTCTGCATTGATCGTCTGAAAATCAGGGATCGGAGCAAAGCCAAGTATAAACCACATCACCAGACCCCAGCCGAGGAAGAGCAGCGACATGTAAACCGCATGAGGTCCGAGCGCATCCTTGTAGGACTTTGCGCTTGTTCCGCTGAAGACTACATCGCCAAACTTGCCAAGGAAACGGAAGTCACGGAAGTTACCTGCCCTGCCCGTAAAGGGATTGGTCAGGTTGTGTGTCCAGTGACGCCATCCGCCAAAAAGAAGAACTGAACCAGCTAAAAGATGGTACCCGGCCCAGCCAAGGAGGTTCTGTGCTGCAAACTCAAGATCCTCTGTTTTGGTGCTGTAGGTATCAATACCAAGAGAAACCATTCTTGGCTTGATGGTCAGATAGAACCAACTGTCATGAAATCCCGGTGCACCCCAGGGAAAAACCTGAATGCCGGAGATGTAGTAGATGGCCATAAGAAAACCAAGCACTCCAAGAAGAGCGAGATGGCCGCCGACCACCTGTTCATCGTCAACCTTGTCGGTATCAAAAATCTGATACCATTTGGTGGTACGAGTCTCTGTTCGCTGGAACAGAAATCTTCTCATTTTTGAAGCATCCTGCTCCTTGATAACGGATGGACCGCCCGGAGCGCCGTTCCCCTTTGGAGAAGGAGCATTCCCCTTGGGAGGTGGGACAGTGCCCTTTGGCTTGACTCCTGCCGGATTCACTTGTTCAGCCATTGTATTCTCTCCTTTGTTTGGACATATTCAGGTTGAAGAAACCGAAAAGAAAACTTTTGCGATACAGTCGGGCTAATGCTATAAAGTCCTCAGACCTCACTAAAACCAGCCATCTTTCTGCATGTATCGTAACGCTCTGCACGAAATAATCTATTGTAGACTTCTGGAGATATCCATTTAATACCTGCACCAGCGAGGTGAATAGCCAAATAATTTCACCTTGCGTTTTAGAAAATAAAATAAGAAAAATATTTTAATAATAAATTTTTTGCCGGTGCAATAAGACGCTATTGTTTTATTATACAGCATGAAAGCACCACCTCGCACTGTTTTTTGCTACCTGAATCTATGAAAACAGAGCAGAAAGAAGAGTTCAGGGAACCTCAACAAGAATCATGACGATCACCTTCAGCAAACTCTCGGGAGCAGGCAATGACTTTATTGTTATCGACAACCGCTCTCTTTCTATCGCTCTTTCCACCATACAGATCAGGGATCTCTGTACACGAAGAACCGGAATTGGCGCTGACGGTCTCATTCTCATCGAGCCTTCAGCGGATTATGACTTCAGCATGAAGTATTTCAATTCCGACGGCATGTTGGGATCAATGTGCGGCAACGGCGGGCGCTGCGCCGTCTACTTCGCCCATACCATCGGAGTACCCTTTTCATCCGGTAACAGTTGCTCCTTTGATGCCAACGGAAATCGCTATGACGCCGTTGTGACCGGACCGGAAACGGTTCGGCTCCGCATGCTCGCACCAGAAAGCTTCAGAACCGGCATTGAACTCGAAGGGCTCACCTGCCACTCGGTCAATACCGGCTCTCCGCATATTATTATATACACCTCAAACCTCGAAAACGCCAGTGTCACTGGAACAGGCCGTATCATCAGGCACAGAACGGATGAGTTCCCCGGAGGCACCAACGTTAACTTCATAGAGATTACCTCTCCCGACTCACTCTCAATCCGCACCTTTGAGCGCGGTGTTGAAGATGAAACCCTCGCCTGCGGTACCGGAGCAGTGGCCGCAGCACTCATGAGCCGCAAGCTCGGCAAGGTTGAAGGCAGCACCATCCGTGTTAAGGTAAAAAGCGGCGACATACTTGAAGTCCGCTTCGATGCTGAGATGCAGGAGGTCTACCTTACCGGTCCGGCAAAGATTGTCTACAAAGGCACCGTCACGATTGCGTAAAACTTCTTATTCACTGCCCCATGCCCGACCCGTTCAGTACCGCTCAAACGCAGCTTGATGAAGCAGCCGTCATCATGAAACTTGATCCGGCTGCCCATGAGCTTCTCCGCTCGCCGATGCGGGAACTGCATGTCACCATGCCGGTCAAAATGGACAACGGAAGTACAAAAGTGTTTCGCGGATTCCGGGTGCAGCACAACGATGCACGTGGCCCCAACAAAGGCGGGATTCGCTTTCACCCTGATGAGACCATCGATACCGTCCGGGCACTTGCAACCTGGATGACATGGAAAACAGCGCTGCTCGACATTCCTCTCGGCGGAGGCAAGGGGGGCGTTATCTGCGACCCAAAAACCATGTCGGCGGGTGAACTCGAACGGCTTTCACGCGCCTATATCCGCCAGATTGGTCGAATTCTTGGCCCGGATAAAGACATTCCCGCTCCGGATGTATATACAACATCGCAGATGATGGCATGGATGGCCGATGAGTATGCCTTTATGCAGGGCAACAACGAGTTCGGGGTTATCACCGGAAAACCGATCGCACTTGGAGGCTCTGCCGGACGGGGTGACGCAACGGCAAGGGGCGGCATCTACTGTGTTCGTGAAGCTGCTGCTACGCTTGGCATCAACCTCACCGGAGCGGCTGCCGCCATAGTGGGCTATGGCAATGCAGGCTCCTCTGCACATAAACTGGCCGTTGAACTGCTCGGCATGAAGGTTGTTGCTGTTTCAGACTCAAAAGGGTGCATTTACAATGCTGACGGTCTTGACTATGATGCAGTCAAAACACATAAAGAGCAAACCGGATCGCTCAACGCTTTTCCGGGAAGTACGGCTATCTCCAGTGAAGAGCTGCTTGCGCTCGATGTGACGGTGCTCTTTCCCGCAGCACTTGAATCGGTGATCACAGAAACCAACACATCACATATCCGTGCAAAAATAATAGCGGAACTTGCAAACGGCCCGACCACTCCAGAGGCCGACACCATATTATATAATAAAGGTACTTACATCATCCCCGACCTGCTCTGTAATGCCGGCGGCGTAACCGTTTCATACTTCGAAATGGTTCAGAACGCTTATGGCTACTACTGGGAAGAGGAGGAGGTGCACAAGCGCCTCGAAAAGAAGATGAAAAGCGCCTTCCAGAGCGTGCACAAAACAGCGCAGCAATACAAGGTACACAACCGCCTCGCCGCACACATCGTCGCTGTCGGTCGGGTTGCGGAGGCGATGAAGTTAAGGGGATGGTATTAATTAGAGATTACGTCTCATAAGTGACCTGTTTCCCGTTATCTTTCGAATACTGCCAAAGCGCTCTGTCCAGAGTACGCATATCCACAGAAAAAGCCTCTGCTGACCTTCGACAAAACTCTACATAGCGCCACCAGAATACGAAGTCATACTGTTTCGGCTGACTAAGCGATATAGTATTAATTACTCGAAAATCGATAATCGGATAACGATGACTATGGAAAAAATGAAGAATAACAGTAGCCATAGGCCATGAGACACCGTCAAGAAGTGTAAGACTTTCAATCCTCACTCTCTCATTTTTCGTTGCAAATGAAAACTGGGTAATTTCAATAACATACTCTTCATCGTTTTTCTGCACGTGACCAGCTATCCGTGGTGCTTTCCATGATGCGATCTTCGCAAGATCGCTCTTGGTCAAATAACCCCGCTCTAAAATCTCCGACTTCAAACGAACCAGCTCATTTTCTTTGACTTTATCAGCAGGTGTCTGGTGACGAATGTATTGATCTGCGAAGCTTTCAATGTGCAAATCAAGTGGAATGAGAGGCCTGGTTGTAACATTCATTATTTCGTACGTTCAATTTCTTCAGAAAAAATTGATCATTCAGTTCATGATACAATTCTACAGAGTTCGGAAATCGAAAAAAGTTTCTTGCCTCTATGTAGCATTCTATGGCAATTCGAACAAACTAAAGCCAGATCGGCTATCTTTGTCGTTTCTTTGCCCTGTAGACTTGAAACCGGTTTCTTGTGGTGCGCCTCAATAAATCCATTACCAAGTTCTCCATACTTTTTAGAAAAGTCAAAACTGCAAACTTCGCATTCAAGCTTCCCTGTTTCAACAAAACGTTTAGCTTTTGCATTTCGTGTAATAGTGCTATCTCGTTCAAGAGAGCGATGGAGACGATAGAGAACGCTTCCTTCTGGATAGTTTGACTCATCATCCTCTGAAACAATTACGTTCACAGCCCCATTTCTACGATCAATTACAGCATAACCTCTAACAATAAAATACCTTACTGCTTCTACGGCATTAAATCTTGATGATGAAAATTCGCTTCCACTTGCATACTTGGAAGCCAGAGAGATTATGTACTTTGGAGGATATGGTTTATTGTTCAAGATAAGGTCGTAATACACTGATTGTCGATTAGCAACCACCCCATGGAGATCTATTTCCGCTGCTGCTTGGAAAAAATGTTGTTCAGTGAGACCCTGAGGTATCATAGCTCGGCTCCAGTCAAATTATTATTTCAAAAATGACTTAACATCAATTCCCGCTCAGCCCCCGCGCCCGATCAGCCATTACCGGAGCAATGAACATGAAGAGCACTCCGAAAACCATCAGACCACCCTGGGCGATGTTGTAATCGGCGAGGATGCGCTCGAAGGTGTAGCCGAAAAAGTAGCCGAGTGTGAATTCGAAGATGAGGGTCAGCACTACCCAGAGCGCCCCGACCTGAAGCTGCTCCCTGTGCGAACCGGGACCGAACCAGCGGATAGTGAGCCATGTGATGGTAAAGATGATAGCTGACCCGACCACCATCCCGATCTGGTGAGAGAGCAGCTCACCAACCTGTGGCACAAGAAAGAGCCGCCGAAGCGTTCCATGCACCGACTCCGCCACAGCAATCAGAAACCAGACCGCAAATACCCTTTTCCAGTTCATTGAACCCTCCTCGTGGAGTTAACCTGTTTTTTGCTCTTATTTTCCGTTAAAAACCAATTTACAGCAATACCACTTGAATCACAACGAGTAAGGCACCGCTATTAATTGTAGTGAGCGGTTTGAAAATTTTCGAACCACGAAATGCACGAAAGGGCACGAATTTTTCTCCCATGTCATTGCGAACCGCCCCCTCTTGTCATCCCGAACGCATGAGAGGGATCTGGTTGTCGTGAAAGAGAGATCCCTCCTTTCAGTTCGGGATGACAGGGAATGTTCGGGATGACAGAGAAAATCATGTAGGGGCGATCCTGTGTGATCGCTCTTCCTGGCGATATTAATTTTTCGTCCCTGAAGTCCTTGTAGTCCTTGATCTCTTTTCGAGCACCGCCCAACGAAGCTATCGAATCGCGGAATAAATTAATAGCGGCGCCCAAGTTACGCAACCTGCTCCTTAAGCTCCATCCGCTCCCTGTATGCAATAACATCCTCGATGGTGAGCACCGGATAGCCGTGCTTTTCGGCGAAAACAATAGTCTCCTCCAAGTTGGCCATGGTGCCGTCGGGGTTGGTCAGTTCACAAAGGACACCGCAGGGGTTGAGGCCTGCAAGGCGCATGAGGTCAACTGTCCCTTCGGTGTGACCGGGGCGCTCAAGCACTCCTCCTGCTCTTGCCCTGAGAGGGAAAATATGACCCGGCTGGCGAAGATCAGAAGGCCTGGCGTTCAAGGCTGAGGCGGTTCTTACCGTATGAACACGGTCGGCGGCTGAAACACCGGTTGTCACCCCTTCGGCAGCTTCTATGGATACGGTGAAGGCGGTCTGAAAACCGCTGGTATTGTTGGCAACCATCATGGGCAGCTCAAGCAAACGGACTTTTTCATCAGTCATGCAGAGGCAGACAATGCCGCTGCACTCACGAATAAGCAGAGCCATCTGGGGAACGGTGAGGTACTCGGCAGAATAAATAAGATCGGCTTCGTTTTCACGATCCGGAGAGTCGGCAACAAGCACCCCTTTACCTTCACGAAGGGCCGTAAGGGCTCGCTCAACACGCTCAAAAGAGTCTCCGAATTTACTGGCAAGAATCTGATTCATGGTATCATTTTTATTGATGGCAATTAAGTACCATACCACAAAGGCATCTCAAAAAAAACATGCTGCGAGCGGTGGCCAAAAGACTCGGAAAAGTCCGGTGACCGACAACGCGGGAACAACATATTTCTGAGAGGTGCCCATGAAAATCAGGGCAAAAAGAAGTGCTGGATGGAAAATCCGGGGCATCTCTATCCTCTTTCATCCGGACTGTAACCGTCGGCTTTGGAGTTTCACCAAATCTGCTGACCTTTCGAAACAATCGAAAGCGCTCGCGGGCTTTCCGGACTTTCAGCCGGTATACCGCCGGTGGGGATTTTCACCCCGCCCTGAGAACAGGTTAATGATATGTTACAACGACAGTAAAAAGATACATAAGGGCGACGAAAGTTCAAAACCATCACTCTCTTTGTTCTTTACTCTGCGAACTATTTAACCGATCCTGCACTTAATGTAAACTGTATGAGAGGGCAGATGACTCATCTTATCTGACTGATCTCTCATTGAATTAGCAATCAGGAAAGCGAATAATTAAAACGGAGTTTTTTATGGAAAAGTGGGTCTGTATACCATGCGGCTACATCTATGATCCTGAAGTTGGCGATCCCGACAGTGGCATTGAAGCGGGAACATCTTTCGAAAACATTCCTGATGACTGGGTCTGCCCGGTCTGTGGAGTAGATAAAACACTCTTCGAACCGCTGAGCGAACAGCGGGGGCGATAGGTATACCCGGAAAAGAAAAACGCTCCACAACCGGAGCGTTTTTCTTTTTCCTCCCTTTTTTAGAGACCGCCTTTACCGTTGCCCCCATTGTCGGCAGGGGGTGGGAGAGAAGATCCACCTTCGGTTCCCTCTAAAGCTCCGCCTTGATCTATTGCACTGCTGTCCGCTGAAAGCGCTTGATCAATCAGACTTTGCGGAATTCCTACAACAAGGGAATCAACCGCTGTGGTATCAGCCGGAAGCGCCATTACCTCACGATAGCCGGGCACAATGATACCCCTGCGCTGCATGATGGCGTAGATGATTCGGGATCGGGCACGTACATAGGGTGATGAACCCGTGGGAGAGAACCTTATCGGGTTAGGCAGTATTGAGGCAAGCTTTGCTGCCTGCTGTCCGGATAATCCTGACGGCGCAACTCCGTAGTAGTGACGGGAGGCTTCACCAATACCGAAAATACCGTCACCCCATTCGGCAACATTGACATAAAGCTCCAGAATCCTGCGTTTGGAGAGTGTCTTTTCAATTCTCCAGGTAAGAATGGCCTCCTTGATCTTCCGAACCGGATTTTTTGAGGCCGAGAGATAGAGGTTCTTGGCAAGCTGCTGGCTGATGGTACTGCCGCCCATCTTGAATTTTTTGGCCAGAATGTTTTTTTCGATAGCCCGTTCAATGGCCTTGTAGTCAAACCCCTCATGCT
>JAAXXL010000096.1 GCA_013334485.1 Chlorobiaceae bacterium
GCCAACCACTTTGGCCACCTGCACGAGAAGACCGCCAGAACCGCAGGCTGGATCACAGATGCGGTCACCGGGTTTTGGTCCGGCAAGTTTAGCCACAAGCTCCGTAACTTTAAGCGGGGTAAAAAACTCTCCGGCCTTTTTACCTGAATCCGAGGCGAACCGCTCAATCAGGTAGATATAGGTGTTACCAATGACATCCTCTGAAACAAGACTTGGCTTCATATCCAACTGCGGCTTGTAAAAGTCTTCCAGCAGTTGCTTCAACCGTCGGTTACGATCTTTGGTCTTCCCAAGGTTTGACTCGCTGTTAAAGTCGATATTCCGGAAAACCCCTTCGAGTTTGTTTTTGTTGGACTCCTCAATGTGATCAAAAACAATATTGATCAGCTCGCCGATATTGGCCGCAGCCCTGCGCTCATAAAGGCTGTAGTATGTTGCCGGAAACTCATCAAGAAGCACCTCTTCGCTGGTCTCCTTGTTTTTTTCGGTCAGTCTGATAACCGGGAGAACAAAGCGCTCCCGCTCCATTTTGCGAAGGATTCGGGCATCATCACTACCGTACTGCTTCAGGTATGTTTCGTAATGATCCTGCCAGACATCCGAGATGTACTTTAAAAAAAGCATCACAAGGATGTAGTCTTTGTACTGTGCCGGATCGACAACACCCCGGAAAGTGTCACACGCTGCCCATGCCGCATTATTGATATCCTTCTGATCAATCTTGCTACTCATTCTTTATTCTCCTTTTGCAAAACGGGTTAATACCATTGAAATATATTGCCTCTTCTTTTCAGCAAGTCCGCTCAACAGAGTCTGCTCACGAACAGAGAGTGAGGCCAGCTCAACAATATTTTTTTGCTTCTCCAATGACGGCAATAAAACCTCCAGATTTTCAAGGACCTCCTTGCTGATCATCTTCTGAGCCGTCCCGATAGCCCTGCTTGTCAAAAATACCTGCGCTTCCCGCTGACTGAGATACCAGTTAAGATACTCCGGTAAAATCCTGTTCGGTTTTGTAATCCTGATTCTTATCAATGGAGCCGCAACAACAGCAATGCCTGGATCTTCAAGAAGAATCGCCGCATTACTCACAAGACCACGCGACCGGAATACAAGGTCTCCTTTACGAGCAAGGTGATGATCTTTGACAGTAACCATATCTATTTTGACAAGTTCATCGCAACCAACAGTATTGTCGTCAAGCAGATCCTTCATCTGGATGACTGCGACCTCTCCATCTTTCGATACCTCAAGACGGGATCTGAACGAGTATCCCAACTGGACTGTTGCTATATGTTTTATTGCTGCTCTCATCAACGCCCCTGATTATACTGTATCGTCATTTCTGCATATTAAGAAAATTATTGAGTAATTCAAAATAATTTCCACAAAAACAGCATTTCTGCGTTTTTTATTAACCCTGAGTTGCTGCTGTTTATATAATGGAAGGGGAATTGGGGCGGATGGAGCTCTACAGCCCGCGGAAAAGAGAAAAAAAACTTCGTTTGATGAGGCACCATACTCCGAAAAGTATGATAATAGAACTAATTTAAGTCAGTTACCGTTAGCTATGTTCTGTCATGACAGTATATCCTGTTCAGAGAGAGCAGTAACGCAAGGCTCTTTGAACTGCTATCAAACTCCGGGCACATCGAACAGGACGATCAATGGGAACGTCAACTTTCATACGAACACTTATACTTGCAGCCTCTGTCGTCGCCATCAGTTTGCTTCACTATCTGACACCTCTTCATCTTCACTATCTGCACGATATTTTTCAGCGTCTCTACTATCTGCCGATCATCCTGGCAGCCTTCTGGTTCGGGTTAAGAGGCGGGCTTCTCTGCTCAATCATCGTCAGCATGGTCTATGCTCCTCATATCCTTTTTCAGTGGGGCGGGCACATCGGCATGGAGATGGAAAAATATCTTGAAATACTCATCTACAATACGGTCGGTGGTGTAACCGGTCTGCTGTCGCAACGGGAACGTGAGCGAACTGTTGAGCTGCAAAAGAGTACCCTTGGACTGAAGGAGTCATACCAGAAACTGCAACAGCAATCAGAACAGATCATCGTTATTGAAGAACAGTTAAGACAAGCTGAAAAATTGTCCACTCTTGGAGAGATGGCTGCCGTGCTGGCACATGAAATACGAAATCCCCTCAGCTCCATTCGAGGCACTGCCGAAATTTTAAAAGATGATTACAAGCCGGATAATCCCAAATATGAGTTCATTGAGATCCAGATCAAGGAGACTGAACGTTTGAACCGGGTTGTAGAGGATTTTCTTCTTATGGCGCATCCGAAACCAGTCGAGATGCTCTCCTGCTCCGTTCAGGATGAACTGGAAACAATCATGAGTCTGGTGGCAAAAGAGGCCCGGGAAAGGCTTATCACGCTTCTTCTGCAACCACATGCTTTTCCGATGATCATCCAGGGGGATGGAGAAAAACTGCGCCAGGCATTCTTGAACATTATCATCAACGCTTTACAGGCTACGCAGCCTGGCGGCAAGGTCATTATCTCGACAAAAGTTTCTGATGATGAATTCTGCGAGATCTTTTTCAAGGATACCGGATCGGGCATCAATGCGGAAACGCTTCCACGGATTTTTGACCCTTTTTTCACGACCAAACAGAACGGAACCGGACTTGGACTGGCCATTACCAGAAAAATCATTGAACGCCACAACGGTATTTTACTGATCGAGAGTGACCCGGCAAACGGCACAACGGTAACGATCAGATTGCCGATGTTGAAAACAACCAATTGAAGAATTTCATGAAAGCAAAAATTCTGGTCATTGACGATGATACGTCGCTGCGGCGAGTCCTTGAATACAATCTTGAGGAAGAGGGTTATGAAGTACAGGCTGCCGCCTCAGGTGAAAAAGGATTGTCTCTCATGGAACACTTTCAGCCTGACCTTGTTATCACCGACATGAAAATGACGGGTATGAATGGATTGATGGTACTTAAAATCATCAAGGAACGCTCACCCGATACCCTTGTCATTATCATAACCGCTTTCGGAACCGTTGATGTTGCCGTTGAAGCCATGAAAAGCGGCGCCTACGACTATATCACAAAACCATTCAACAGAGAAGCTCTCAAGCTGACTGTTCGAAAGGCGCTGCAATTTTGTAATCTGACGGAAGAAAACAAACGGATGAAAAGTGAGTTATCAGACAAGTCTGATTTCCAAACCATTATCGGTTCTTCAGAAGAGATGGAGAAAGTTTTCGAGGTTATTCGCAAAGTAGCCGACACGGAAGCGCCCGTTCTGATAACGGGGGAATCAGGAACAGGAAAAGAGCTTGTTGCTCGCTCCATTCATGCCAACAGCTCGCGCAGGAACGGCCCGTTCGTTACCATAAACTGTGCGGCCATTCCGCGTGATCTTCTTGAAAGCGAGCTCTTTGGTCACACGAAGGGGGCGTTTACCGGAGCGATAAAAGAAAAAAAAGGGAAATTCCAGCTTGCCGACGGAGGCACCATCTTCCTCGATGAGGTGGGCGAACTGCTGCTTGAACTACAGCCAAAACTGCTCAGGGCATTGCAGGAAAAGGAGGTAGAACCTGTAGGCAGTACCAAGGTTCAGAAACTTGACGTTCGCATCGTGTCGGCAACGAATCGTATTATCGACAAAGCGATTACTGATGGCACCTTTCGCGAAGATCTCTATTACCGCTTGTCGGTCATAGAGATCAATCTGCCGCCGCTGCGTGAACGACGCGAAGATATTCCGCTGCTTCTGAGATATTTTTGTATAAAACATTGCACCGAGAAGATAACCTTTGAGAAGGATGCCCTTGATGCATTGAACCTCTATGCGTGGCCTGGCAATGTTCGGGAGCTTGAAAATTCGGTTGAACGCCTTCTCATCATGCGCAACAGTAATGAAATCAGTATCGCTGATTTACCGGACAAGTTTCGAGAGCACAAGAAGCATGGGAGTGCTCTTCTAAAACTGCCTGATGAAGGCTACTCGCTCGAACAATTAGAGCGTGAAATTGTTATTGAAGCTTTAGAACGAAATAGCTGGAACCAGACCGCATCGGCCCGTTTTCTAAGAATTCCCCGCCATACACTCATCTACCGGATTGAAAAATACGGCATTGAATTACCCGATAAATAACCCACTTTTCTTAGGCTCGCCGGATGACACTTCATGCCTGGCGTGCGGAAAGAACCAAGAATAGTCTCACCTGGTTGAGGAATATTCTCCATAAATTAAGGTTGATATACATTTCCATATAACGAAATCAACAAAACAGTGATTGGCACGGTTTTTGCAAATTGAAACACATCAACAACTTATTGTATCAAAGTTCCCATGAAAAGATTTTCTGCACTTGCGTTATTGATGCTCTTCTCTCTCTGGTCTGCGCCAGCAAAAGCGGAAGAGCGGAACGGACAACCAGAAAATCTGACCGCTCTTGTTGCTGCGGCAATGGCCAATAATCCGGAACTGAAAGCCTCCGAGTCACGCTGGCAGATGTTTGCTGGCAAGGTAAAGCAGGCTGGAGCGCTCGACGATCCAATGGTCATGCTGAAGGTACAGAACACACCAGCCCGGGATCCCTTTGTGTTCAACAGCGATCCACAGTCCGCCAAAGTCATCGGCATCTCCCAGCAGCTCCCCTTCTGGGGCAAACGCGGCCTTCGCCGTGATGTAGCCCGTTACGAAGCCGACTCGTATCATTGGGCATTCGAGGAGCGCAAGCTGGAGCTGACGCGCATGGTCAAGGAGAGCTTCTACCAACTCTGGGCTGTCGACAAGGGGCTGGAGATCGTCAGCAAAAACCTGAACCTCCTGAGTGATTTCGTCACTATTACCGAGTTGAAGTACTCGCTCGGTCAGGGTACGCAACAGGATATCTTCAAGGCCGGTCTCGAAAAATCCAAAATGCTTGATATGCAGATTACCCTGCAGCAGCAGCGAAAGAGTCTGGAAGCCACCCTCAACTATCTTCTCTGCCGTCCGGGAAACAGTCCGGTGGGCCGAGTCGCTGATTTCAGCATGCCCTTTATCACCCTCTCCCGGGAACAACTGAACGCTGTGGCCATTGATCAGCGTCCACAGGTAAAAAGTCTCGTCAGTCTTGAAAACAAGGCTGAGGCTTCTCACCGCCTGGCACGCAAGGAGCGTTATCCCGATTTCAACCTCTCTGCGGAATATATGATCCGTGACGCGGTATCATCGGAGATGGCAACTGATCCGGGTGACAACATGGTGAGCCTTGGCGTAACCTTCAACCTGCCTATCCAGCAGGGAAAACGCCAGGCAATGGTGGCCGAATCAACCTTTGAGCAGAAAATGGCAAGTGAAGAGCTGAACGCCTTGAAGAATA
>JAAXXL010000097.1 GCA_013334485.1 Chlorobiaceae bacterium
CTCGAAATCCTCATGTACTACGTGTACACTCCGGTTTCTGTGCTCCATCCGCCTTGTCCTCGGGCTTCTCACGACAATAAATAGAGGCGCCCTTATGTTTGTGAACGTCTGGTTTTACTACTCAACAGGGAGTGAACTGAGTGGTCGATTTTTTTTAAGATTTTGTTGTTTTTTGGATTATATGCTGAGTAAGGTTAGGGTTAAAAATTTGTAATTTGATTCGTGGTGTCCGGTTTGTGCTTCTGTTTATTTTTTTATTGTTATCTCAACGGCAGTCAGAGGTCTCCCACTCTCCTCGCGGTACTCGGGAGTTCGAGATGACAAGGAGAGGGTAAGTGTACTCGGGAGTTGCATATGACAATGACGCCTGATGACTTTACCGGGCTGTTTTTGTCGGAAGATTTTTCGGAAGAATAAAGAGGTCTATTGGATTTTGTCATCATAAAACAAAAAGGAGTGTGCCGTATGGATGAAATGCTTGCGATTGTAAAATTGTTTGCCGGTAATTTTGCTCCGGATGGGTTTCTGGATTGCAGTGGGCAAGCTCTTCCGATTCAGCAGTATCAGGCAGTGTACAGTTTGCTTGGAACCAATTTTGGCGGTGATGGTGTCCGTACCTTCAATTTGCCGGATTTACGGCCTACCGATGCAAGTGGCAACAAACGCCCCTGGAATCCCGATGAACTTCGCTCTATAATTTGCATTAACGGGATCTATCCGTCGCGGCCATAAGTTTGATGCTGTTCGGTTTTATTGATAAATGGTTATGTATTGCGGATTTGCGGTATTTCCGTAATTCCGCAATACTGGTTGGACTAACAACTCAACGTTTCAGTCATGATGCAAATTAGTGAAAAAGGGCTTGATCTTATTCGGGGTAGTGAAGGGATAAGTCTGAAGGCCTATGTTTGCCCGGCAGGCATTCTGACAATCGGATATGGTCATACGGGGCCTGACGTAACAGCTCACCTTACAATCACCCAGGATAAGGCCAACCAGCTTCTTCGTCAGGATGTTGCTCGCTTTGAGAGTGCTGTCAATGAGCTGGTTGCGGTGCCCATGACGCAGGGCATGTTTGATGCGCTGGTCAGTTTTGCCTACAATCTTGGTGCAGGTGCATTAAAGAGCTCAACCCTGCTTAAAAAACTAATGGAGGGTGACAAGGCCGGTGCGGCAGATGAGTTTCTCAGATGGAACAAGGCGAATGGTCAGGTGCTGAATGGATTGACTGTGCGCAGGGAGAGTGAGCGCAAGCTTTTTCTGGCCTGAGAGGCTGTTTGCATTCTGGGCGCTGCATTGTTACGATCAGGATCTGAAGGGAATATTTGAAACAGCATATTCCCTTTTTTACTCTTGAAACCGAGAAGGAAAATCATTACAATACTAACAGTTCTTTTTATTCTGGTGCTGGACTTGAAATGGTCCGGATAATAGGGAAGTACGTGAGATTCGTACACTGTACCCGCAACTGAATAACGGTTCGCTGTTGAGGAGAGGCAAACAACCCAGTTTGTTCATTTTCTTTTCAGCAGGATCAGGCCACTTCGTTAACCGAGATTTTACCGCCGGAAAAACGTGGGAAGGCTTTTTCCTCATTGAACACCTGCCTCACGGGCAGGAAGCCGTTGATAGTCAGGAGACCTGCCGGAAAGATATTGCCGTATGAGCACGTCTATTAATTGTCGTGAGCAGTATGAGTACAAGGCGGATGGAGCGGAAAAACCGGAGTGTACACTGAGTACATGAGGATTTTGAGCACCGCCCAACGAAGTAATCGTACTGCGGAACAAATTAATAGCGGAGTGATTATGACTTCGGGATAAAAGTCAGGCAATTAACCTTGCATTTTTTAACAGGAAAGCAGGAAAAAAAACAGAGAAATTGTCTCGAATAGCCATCTTTTTCGATAAATGTTATATTAACCTTTATCGGGAAATTTGATGTAGAGCGGCGAGGTCCATTGATGGATAAAATCTGCTAAACTATTATTATGATTTCATTTATAAAGTTACATATAAATACTGATACTGGAGAATCTCTATGAAAATTTCCCGTCTGTTCACCAGTCCCGGCGAAAATGTTTTCGACAGGTTTGAGTACACGACACGCTCTTCGGTTCTGCGGAATCCGGACGGTTCGAAAGTGTTTGAAATGACTGATATCGAAGTGCCGAAACAGTGGTCACAGGTTGCTGCCGACATTCTGGCACAGAAATATTTTCGCAAAACCGGGGTACCCCAGCGTGACGAAAAGGGTGAGTTGCTCCTTGACAGTGAGGGTAAAACGGTAACCGGCAGCGAACACTCCATCAAGGAGGTGGTTCATCGTATGGCCGGGTGCTGGAAGGATTGGGGTGAAAAAAACCGCTATTTCGATACACCGGAAGATGCATCTACCTTTTATGATGAGATTGCGTTCATGATTCTCAAGCAGATGGCTGCTCCGAATTCACCGCAATGGTTCAATACCGGGCTTAATTTTGCATACGGAACAACAGGGCCAGCTCAGGGTCATTACCATGTTGACCCGGAAACGCGTGAGGTCAAAGAGTCCGAGGATGCCTATAGTCGTCCTCAGGCTCACGCCTGTTTTATCCAGTCGGTCAGTGATGATCTGGTCAATGATGGCGGTATTTTCGATCTGGCGATCCGTGAAGCGAGGGTTTTCAAGTTCGGCAGCGGGTCGGGTACCAACTACTCCAACCTTCGTTCAGGTGGAGAGAAGCTGAGTGGGGGCGGAAGCTCCTCGGGTTTGATGAGTTTTCTGAAAATATTTGATTCGGCAGCCGGAGCTATAAAATCAGGTGGCACAACCCGCCGTGCAGCAAAGATGGTTATTGTGGATATCGACCATCCGGATGTAGAGAAGTTTATCGAGTGGAAAGCCAAGGAGGAGGACAAGGTTGCCTCTCTGGTGGCCGGTTCAAGAATCTGTTCCCGCTTTTTGCAGGCTATCGTTGAAGAGGCGCTTTTGAACGGTGTTGACCGCAAGGAGAACCCCGCACTCAATCGCCTGATCCAGAACGCGCTCAGCAGGGCAGTGCCGATGAGCTATATCATACGGGTGCTTGCCCTTGTCGAACAGGGTTTCACCACGCTTGATTTTGATGAGTATAACTCCAATTATGAGTCGGAAGCTTACCAGACGGTCGGCGGTCAGAACTCCAACAATACCGTCAGGGTGACCAATGCGTTCATGAAGGCGGTTGAGAATGATGATATCTGGGAGCTTCGCCAGCGTACAACCGGAAAGAGTGTCCGTGCTGTAAAGGCCCGTGATCTCTGGGAGAAAATTCTGCTCAGTTCATGGAAGTGCGCCGATCCAGGCTTGCAGTTCGATACGACAATCAATGAGTGGCATACCTGCCCTGCAAGTGGTCGTATCAATGCGAGCAACCCCTGTTCGGAGTATATGTTTCTTGACGACACAGCCTGCAACCTTGCAAGCCTCAACCTTATCCACTTCATTGATGAGGAGTCAGGTAAGGTAAAGATCAGTGAATTGCAGCATGCATCAAGTCTCTGGACTATCGTGCTGGAAATTTCAGTGCTGATGGCTCACTTTCCCTCAAAGGAGATTGCACGGTTGAGTTACGAGTACAGAACTCTCGGGCTTGGTTTTGCCAACCTCGGCACGGTGCTGATGGTGCTCGGTATTCCTTATGATTCTCCGAAGGCACTTGCCCTTGCCGGTGCAATAGCAGCGATCATGACAGGCCAGGCCTATGCCACTTCGGCAGAGATGGCGCACGATCTTGGCGCTTTTGCCGGTTACAGCGCAAATTCAAGGGATATGCTCCGCGTCATCCGCAACCATCGCAGGGCAGCACACAACCTCTCTGAAGAGGAGTATGAAGGTCTTTCAGTCAGCCCCCGCGGGATTGATTCGGAGTACTGCCCGAAGGAACTCTTTGAAGCCGCCGGAAAGATCTGGGATGAGGCGCTCCAGAAGGGCAAGAAGTATGGCTTCCGTAATGCGCAGGTGAGTGTGATTGCACCTACCGGCACCATCGGACTGGTTATGGATTGCGATACAACCGGTATTGAGCCGGAGTTCGCCATTGTCAAATTCAAGAAACTGGCTGGCGGCGGGTATTTCAAGATTGTCAACCAGTCGGTACACAAGGCCCTTGAACGGCTCGGTTACACCCCTTCACAGATTGATGATATTGAGCACTACTGCAAGGGGCACGGCACGCTTGCAGGCTCTCCCTCCATCAACCGCCAGTGGCTCAAAAGCCGGGGCTTTACTGATGAGAAGATTGATGTTGTCGAGTCGCAGCTTGAAACGGTTTTTGATATCCGTTTTGCCTTTAACAAGTGGATTCTCGGTGATGAGTTCTGTGCATCACTCGGTTTCAGCGATCAGCAGCTTAATGATCCCGATTTTAATATGCTTGAGGTTCTCGGCGCAACGCCCGAGGACTCTGAAGCGGCAAATGACTATGTGTGCGGTACCATGACCATCGAAGGTGCTCCTCATCTCAAGCTGGAGCATCTGCCGGTATTTGACTGTGCCAGCCAGTGTGGCAAGAAAGGTCAGCGCTATATCAAGCATATGGCCCATGTGCGCATGATGTCATCGGTACAGCCATTTATTTCGGGAGCTATCTCCAAAACGGTCAACATGCCGGGCACGGCTACTACTGCTGAAATCGGTGAAGTCTACACCTCGGCATGGCAGCATATGATCAAGGCCATTACGGTCTACCGTGATGGTTCAAAGCTCTCCCAGCCGCTCAACAGCTCCAGCTATCAGGATCTTGACGAAGTCATCATGCTTGGTACTGAAGAGAGCCTTGACGAGACCAAGGGACCAAGAGAGGTTCAGGAGCAGATTGTCGAGCGGGTCTATCACCGTTCCGAACGCCGCTATCTTCCGAAGCGCAGAAAGGGGTACATCCGTGAAGCCTATGTTGGCGGTCACAAGGTCTTCCTCAGAACAGGGGAGTATCAGGACGGCTCTCTTGGTGAGGTTTTCATTGATATGTACAAGGAGGGCGCTTCATTCAAGGGGCTGCTGAACTGTTTTGCCGTGCTTGCCTCAAAAGCGCTGCAGTATGGTATGCCGCTTGAAGAGCTGGTTGACAGCTTTACCTTTACCCGGTTCGAGCCTGCAGGTGCGGTTCAGGGGCACAACGCTATCAAGAATTCAACCTCCATTCTGGATTATGTCTTCCGCTCAATCGGCTATGACTATCTCGGCCGCAAGGATTTTGTTCATGTCAAGGCGGTTGATGAGGTTCATGATAGTGAAATTGAGGGGGCTAACGGCTCAAACGGTCATGTATCGGTTGCTGAGCCTGCCCTTGCCGTACACAGTAGTTCAGAT
>JAAXXL010000039.1 GCA_013334485.1 Chlorobiaceae bacterium
CGGGAAAATCCTGATAGATGCCCCGATAGAGTGTGTCTGGAAAGCCCTGACTGATTATGACCATCTGAACAAAACCCTGCCGAAAGTGGTCGCGAGCAGCATTGTTGAACGCAACGGCAATGAAGTGGTGCTTGACCAGACCGGAAAAACCGGCATCTTTTTTTTCGAAAAAACCGTCAAGTTTCGTTTACGATTGCGGGAAGAATACCTGAAAAAAGTCTCTTTTGAACAGGTCGAGGGTGATTTCAGTGTCTACCGTGGAGAGTGGATTTTGGACTCCAGTGAACCCCTGAAAGGGACCGTACTCTCCTACCATGCTGAGATCAAACCGCATTTTTTTGCTCCACCGATTCTTGTAAGCTTTGTGCAGTGGCAGGATATGCCAGGAATACTCAAGGCACATAAAAAAACGGCAGAAGCGTTGTGCCCGGTTCAAGCCTGAAAAGGATGCCAGAGTAGCAAGTAACAACCTTTAAGGCACCTTTAAGGCACCTTTAAGGCACCCCTAAATTTCAATCATTCAGTATTGTGTAAATTATGATCACCAGTAAACCCGTCTGTGTTACCGGAGCCTCCGGATTCATTGCCGCATACATTGTCAGGGATCTGCTCAAAGAGGGCTACAAGGTAAGGGGAACCGTCCGCAAAAGCGCTGAGAGCTATCCCTTTCTTCTCTCTCTTCCGGGAGCTGCCGAACGGCTTGAACTGCTAAAGGCTGATCTGCTTCAAGCGAACGCTTATGACCGGGCTGTCGCCGGGTGCGACTATGTTATCCATACCGCAAGTCCCTACGAAATCAATGTCAAAAACCCCCAGAAAGATCTTGTTGATCCTGCCGTGGATGGCACCGAAAGTGTGCTTGAAAGCTGCATGAAGTCAGGCAGTGTAAAACGGGTGGTGTTCACCTCCTCAATTGCTGCGATCACCGATGAACCGGATAGCTCAAAAGTATTCACCGAAAAAGATTGGAACACCATGTCCTCTCTTGACCGCCACCCCTACCAATACTCCAAAACACTTGCCGAACGGGCTGCATGGGAGTTCATCATGCAGAAAAAACCGGGTTTTGACCTGGTCGTTATTAATCCCTTTATGGTGGTCGGCCCGTCACTCAGCTCCCAGCTCAACACCACCAACCAGATCATCCGCGACATCATGACCGGCGTCTATCCCGGTATTATGGATATCAACTGGGGGTTTGTCGATGTCCGCGATGTTGCAAAAGCACATCTTCTTGCAATGACAAACGGCTCTGCAAGCGGTCGTTATCTCTGTTCCGGAGATAACATGCATATGCATGACCTTGTCGCACTGCTCAAATCATCCGGCTTCAGCAAATACTCACTTCCAAAGCTTGATCTCTCAGGAAAAGCGGGAACAATGCTCATGAAACTGCTCTCCTTCACGCAACCGCGTGATACCGGCACCTATATTCGCACCAACGTCGGACGAAGCTTCCGCATTGACAATGCAAAAATCAGGCGGGAACTTGGTATCTCCTTCACGGATATAAAGCAAAGCATTATTGAAACGGTAAAGGATATGGAGAAGTGGGGGCATTTAACACCACCGAAACGATAAGATGATGAGAAGTTGAGAGTGATGATAAACAGTAGAATAAACGATGAACATACCGGAGATCCCATGACAAATTTCGTCTCGGCAAAACGATGGATCACTATGCTGCTCCTGATTGCGCTGCACTCGATTCGTGCTTCAACGGCAGTGGCTCTGCCTGTCACACAAGTCTCTTCCGACACGCTCTCCTTAGCCCGGGCAATGCTGCTCAACGGGGAGATTATTGTTTCTCTCTCACGCCTCGAAAACGGTGTGACCGGTGTCAGGGGTGATGTCTATATTGCCGCCCCGCCTGAAACTGTATGGGCGGTCATTACAGACTATGACAACCATAAAAATTTCGTCCCGGGTGTGCTTGACAGCGGCATTATTTCTGACAATGGCAGTGAGAAAGTGATGTTTGAAAAAGGGAAATCCGGACTCTTTATTTTCAACAAAACCGTTAATGTAAAAATGAGAGTCTGGGGTGAAAAACCAAAGCGGCTGAATTTTGAGCAGATTACCGGTAACTTCAAGGTCTATCACGGAGAGTGGCTGCTGGTTGTCTCTCCGCCAGACAAGGGAACATTTCTGACATACAGGGCTGAAGTAAAGCCGGATTTTTTTGCCCCCGGATTTGCCGTAAGAAATGTTCAGAAAAAAGAGTGTCCGTTAATGCTCTCAGCCATGAAAAAGCGGGCTGAATCATTGACAGCAATTGCCAAAAAGAGCCAGTGATCCACTTATCGCCGTAAAAGCAACGACCAGGGAGAGTTTCGGAAGACTACACTGTCAGAAACCTTTCGCATGCTCTGAACCACTCTGCGCTTCTTCATGATCTCCGGTAACTGCCGGAGCGTGTCACCGAGTGCGCGAAAAACCGCACCGGATTTTTTCAGACTACCGGGAAACTGGGTCAAATAGAAAAGCGCGGCTGCAATCTCAAGCAAAAACCGAATTGGCAATACCCAATAAAGCCCTATAGTGCTGAGGTTCTTGAGCAGCATGACGATGTTGTTGCGATGGTTGAAATAGATTTTATCGGCTGAACCACCGGGCAGAGATGCACCTCCTTCATGCAGTATAACCGATAAGGGTACCGAACGAAGGGTGTATCCGGCAAGCCTCATGCGCCAGGAGAGATCGATCTCCTCCATATGCATGAAGAAATCTCCGTCAAATCCCCCCAGCTCTACGACCAACGATCTTTTGACAAACATGGCTACACCCGAAGCCCAGAAAATCTCCCTGGCGCTCTCATACTGCCCCTGATCCGTCTCAATTGAAGAAAAGGTGCGGCCAAAACACCAGGGATAACCGAGGCGGTCCATCATGCCTCCGGCAGCACCGGCATAGTCGAACACTTTTTTCCCCCTCTCAAAGGACTTCAGCGAAAGGATTTTCGGCTGCAGGGCAGCGGTACAATCATCATCAAGAGCCGACGAAACAAGTTGCTCAAGCCAGAGAGGGTCATGGCGGGTATCGTCATTCATAAAAACCACATAATCCGCTGTGGAGTGTTTCAGCCCCTCATTGCACCCTCCGGCATACCCCCTGTTCTCCCCGAGACGCACAAGACGGGCATTCCGGTATCGCTTCACCATAAACACAAGCCCGGCCTCTATGCCCCCATTATCAACCACAATGATACCCATCGCCGGATAGCGGGTTTCAGCAAGCGAATCAAGACACCGCTCAAGCATGTCGCGCCTCCTGAAATGAGGAATGATAATATCAACCGACGGGAAAGTTGCTTGCACAGCAGAGGTCATTTCCGGGGATTTTGAATGTTGGGCTCTGGATTGGAAGAGAAAAATGTTAACCACGAAACAGACGAAAAAGCACGAAAAGGAAAATCATGAAGAATCAGATCCCTCTCTTCGTTCGGGATGACGCCGTTTTTTAAAAAAAATGGACTGAAGGGACGGCAACGACAACAACGACGAAGAGGAATACCTTTCGTGCAATGCCGTGTATTTCGTAACCAAAAAGCCTCTTTTTAATTCGTGCCAATTCGTGTAATTCGTAGAAAAACCTCTTCTTCTTCTCTTTTTTCGTGTGATTTCGTGTATTTCGTGGCCCAAAAATCTTCTCATCACTCATTACTCATCACTTCAAAGAGTTCCAAAACTCACCGGCAAGGCAAGCGCTCTCTTTGGGGGTTGAGGCAGAGGCGATGTGCTGCAGGAGTGCCGTTCCGACAACTGCACCGTCAGCCAGACTCCACATATGCTCTACCCGGGCTTTATCGCGGATACCGAATCCGACGACAAACTTTTTCCGCGCATGGAGCCTCACCCGTTTCAGGTACTCATCAACGGCAGCTTCTGTTGACGAATCAGAAAGCTTGGATGTTCCGGTTGTTGCATTGACGGCAAGACAGTAGGAAAAATCGGTCGAAAGCGAATCAATCAGCTCAATCCTCTCTGGAGGAGTAACCGGTGAAACAAGAAAAACAACCGTTAACCCGAGATCTTTAGCCTTCTGGAGAAAAAGAGAGGCCTCTTCGGGGGGAAAATCGGGAACAAGCAGCCCGTCAACTCCTGCCTGAGCGGCATCCTGAAGAAACCGCTCTATCCCGTATGCTATTATCGGGTTACAGTAACCCATTAAAAGAATCGGAGCAGTAATCCTCCGGCAACCATCACCACAGCGAGCCTTTTGCACCAGTTCAAGCAGCCGCTTGATGGTCACTCCATTTCGGATTGCGGTATGAGCCGCATCCTGAATCACCGGTCCGTCCCCTATCGGATCGGAAAAAGGCATGCCAAGTTCAATGATATCGGCACCGCTCTCTTCAAGCGCTTCAAGCACCGGAAGCGTGGAACCTGCAACCGGAAACTCTGGCATATAATAGGCGATCAGCAGTTTTTTATCCTGCTGCAAACGGGTGGTAATTCTGTTTTGAAACATAGGGAGCAAGAACCGGTCAGAACAATAGTTGTGGAATAACAAAAATATCAAGCATCATGGAGATCATAGTGATCATGTGCACCAGAACGCAGCCCCAGACATTTCGGGTTTTAAGAAGAAGATATCCGCCGAAAATACCTATAGGAAAAGCCATCATTGCCATCATGGCGCGCTCTTTCATCCCGACCGGAGCAACCGCAAAATGGTTGACTACATAGAAAAAAGCAGTCAGAAACACCGTCAGATGTTTGTTGAAACCCTTCTCGATCATCGCAGAGAACATGATACCGCGCCAGAGAAACTCTTCGGCAAAAACAAGCACCGGAAAAAGAAAGAGCAGTGAACGGTTAACCAAAATATCCTGCATCTCCATCATCGGAGCGCCACCATTTTTATAGTAGAGTACCGTATTGATAATATCCATTGCAAACAATATAAATCCGACCGTACCGCCCCACACAAGCGATTTGCGAAGATTACCGCCCCGAAGGTACATCTGCTCCCATTCGCCATTTTTTTTACCACGGTAAAGCACAAGGCCAATTGAGCCAAGAACATAGAGAAACAGTGCCGGCCACTCCTGCAATGGGGTGAAATGTCCGGCAAGTCCGAGAATCCAGATCATTGCCATAAGAGCAAATGACTGGGTAAAGCGAGCATTAAGTGACTCCAACTCAGACGATGATGAAAACGCTTTTACAGAACTCATGGTTGAACTGATTTATTGATGATGACTACTTTAACAAATCACAAAAACGAGATCTCAATACCATATCTACATCTTCAATGCACCGCTATAAATTGTCGTGAGCGGTTTGAGTACGAGACGGACGGAGCACAGAAACCGGAATGTACACATAGTACTTGAGGATTTCGAGCACCGCCCAACGAAGTAATCAAATCGCGGAACAAATTAATAGCGGTGCTGCCTAAATATACCGAGGCCTTGCTTCATAATCAATCGGATCGCGTACACCGACCAGTTCAAACGCCCTGAGCCTGCGGGCGCAACTGTCGCACACTCCGCATGCCTTCCCCTCGCTTTTGTAGCATGACCAACTGTAGGCAAACGGAACATCAAGCAACATCCCTCTGTGCACAATGTCAGACTTCTGCATCTCGATAAGGGGAGTCACGATCTCAATGCTGGTTTCGGGTTTGGTACCAAGAGCAATAACCTGGTTGAATGCATCATAAAAGATTTTTCTACAGTCGGGATAGCCGGAAGAGTCCTCTTCGACCGCTCCGATAAATATCCGGTTAGCCCCGATCACCTCTGACCAGCTTACCGCCATGGAGAGAAAATTGGCATTACGGAAAGGAACGTAACTGGTGGGGATTTCCGATCCCTGAAGATCGGCACCACTCACCGGCATGGAGAGATCCGTCAGTGATGAACCACCTATCCGGGAAAGAAAATCGGCATCAACTTCAAGGCGTGTGTCAATATTGTAGTGGGTACAGATGGCTCGGAACGAAGCAAGCTCCTTCTGCCATGTTCGCTGCCCGTAATTGACATGCATGGCTGCCAGTTCGAACCCCTGTTCATGGGCCATCGCCGTAGTGACAAGGCTGTCCATACCTCCGCTTAACAAAACAACGGCTCTCATGGCTGAAAAAAAAATAGGGTTGCAGCAAAAATTTCTGAAAGGTATAAAATTCTTTTGGATTGAGATGATACACACCATAAAAAAAGCCACCCCGATATTGCTTCGGGATGGCTTTGCCACTAACCTGGCGTTATCGCTTCAAATCCCGATAAAAGTTCTCGTGTGGCCCAACAGCTTCAAGGTAGACCAGCCGAACACTTTCATCCAGCGAATAACCAAGTAAATACAACTGGCCTGAGCTACGAAACTTGTAAACATACAATGCAGCCAGATCACCCTTCTTTCGTTCTCCGATGTCAGGGCTTTGCCGTACCACTTCAACGGCACTATCCACATCAGCAGTGGTGTTGTCATGAAGCTTTTTGTATTGTCGTGCAAATCTGCGCGTTTGCCGTACTGACCGGGTCATTGCCTTTCACTCCGTGGCACAAACGGTGTAGAATGCTCTCTCGGTTCAGCCAGTGATGCCAGCGACTCGGCTACAAAACTGACCGGTAAATCAGGGTTGTCAAGCGCCGCCCGACCTACCCTTGCCCAAAACTCAATCTGACCCGAAATAGAACGATGCTCAAGCACTGCGTCCTGCCGGGCCTGTTCATAAAGTTCCTTGTTGATTCTGATCGATGTGCTTACCAACATCCTGAAAACTCCTGTTTTATTTGACCACATTTGTGGTAGAAGTATAGCTATTATTTTGTGAACATGGAAATATTCCACCATTCCGGCTATCGTTTCAATCGATCGAGAAGAAGATCCTGAAGGTTTCTTCTGCCATCAAAAAAACCGTGTATAAAAATACCAGGAATCAACGGCTGTTGTCGTATCCATTTTATGGTTGCAAGTTCTCTGCAGATGAGGTAAATAGGTGAAGCAGGGTGGTTTTGAACGTAAAATAATGCTCCTTCAACTAAAAGGGTTATAACCATGATTTCCCACAAAAACCGCATCCGCATGATCACAGCGCTTCTGCTGTTGCTCTCCGGATGCGCATCAACCTCCCTGACCAGGAATGCAGAATACCTGAAACCTCCGGTACAGTCCTTTTACGCAACCAACCGCAACCATGCCGGGCAGGCAGAATCAGGGCAAAAATATGGCGCTGAAAGGAGCATGATGAGCTATGGCATAGCAGAGGTAGCCATACCTCAAGACCACCGGATCGGCAGAGTGATTCACGCAACCTTTGACAAAGAAAAACACCGGGAAATCGACTATCTCCAACTCACGGAGATAAACAGGGAAGAGCTTCTGAACAATCTGACAAAAACGGTGGCGGCCTGCGAAGAGAAAGCCCTTCTGCTCTATGTGCACGGCTTCAACATGACATTCAATGAGGGTGCGCGGGGCATCGGACAGGTTGTGAGCGACCTTGATTTCAAGGGCTCTTCACTCTTCTTCAGTTGGCCATCACGGGGACACGTCAACAGCTATGAAGACGATGAAGCCGGAATTTTATGGGCTGAAAAAGATCTGATGAAGCTTCTTGAGGAGGTCGCCCTGCGTTCCGGATCGAAAACCATCTACCTCATGGGACACAGCCTTGGCGCACGGGGGTTGTCGCGTGCATTACTTGAACTCCTCGGAAAAAATCCGCAACTTAAAACATACTTCAAAGCCCTTATACTGACCGCTCCGGACATCAATGCCGATGTTTTCAAAAATGAAATCGGACCGGCACTTGCAAAAACAGGCGTACGGGTAACCCTCTATGTTTCAGGAAAGGACAGAGCATTGACACTCTCCGAAAGAGTGCATGGGGTCCGGCGACTCGGGAATGCGAACGGGAAGCCGATCATCATTCCGGGTATCGAGACGGTCGATGCAACAAACATCAATACAGGCTTTCTCGGCCACTCCTACCATAGCGATTCCCGCTCCGTGCTTTCAGATATCTATTACATCCTGAAAAAGGACCTCCGGGCTGACGAACGATTCTCACTCAAAGCCATCGATACCGCTTCAGGGAGATACTGGATATTCAAGGATTAGAGCAGACGAAAGAAGATATAAAAATCCACCCCATCAGCACGTACAGCCCAACAGCGAAAAAATCGGGATATTATTTACCACCTTCAATACGCGAAACAAAAGGTTGCAAAAGACGGCTGGCATGAATGACTGCGGCAATAACTACTCGTTCGGGTTCAATACGATAAATCAATCTGTAACTATAAACAAACAGCTCGCGGATGTTTTTATCCGCAACCTCTGGAACTATGCGTCCTATGTCACGATTCAATCGTATAGTTTCAGCGGCACTGACAATTTTTGATACAACAATTTTAGCGTACCACAGGGAACCCCGCTCTATGTAAGAGGCAATTAACTCAACATCGTCAAGAGCTTCCGGTGACCACTCTAAGAAACAATCCATTTACTCAGACGATTTTTCACCACGTCATGTGAAATCGCACCTTCAGATTCAGCTCTCTCAAGTCCACGATTAACTTTTTCAAGAACATACAAGTGATACTGTATATCCTCATAGTTGACGTCATCAGAAAGAGTTTGCAACATGGTTGATACTTCAGCCTTGGGAGTACTCATAATTAACGATCATTGAAAATGTTTAGTTTTCCTGATATATCAATACCAAACCTCAGAGAAAAGTACGCAACTTTTTCAAGTATCTGAAATAATGATAGTTTTTTTGATCCTGCGGAAAAATGATGGCTAACGAAAATGCTATGGCTATTCCAACTATCGTATCAATCGTTCGAGAAGGAGATCCTGAAGATTTCTTCTGCCATCAAGAACACAGTGAATAAAAACCTTGCGATCCAGAATCCGGTAAATAATCCGATACGGCTTGTAATGAAGTTCACGATACTCCAGAACATACACCCGTTCCAGTTCGGGTGGACAATGTCCCCGGTCAGGAAATTGGCAAAGGCTCAGACAAGCTTCCTGCAGCGCATCAATAAGTGGAGCTGCTCTTTCAACCGAATCGAAACGAGCAACATATTTCCAGATATCGAGAATATCTGCCTCTGCATCATCACTCAGGAAAACATCATACCTCATAACTCCTGATGATTTGAAATCTGCTGTCTGATCAACTCAAACGATTCACTGACAGGCTTATACCTTCCCTGCTCAATACTCTGAGAACTTTGAGCCAGTATCTTCAATAAAGCGAGACTTTCCTGGGTCTCTTCGTAGAGATGAACATCCTGCACAATTACCTTCGCTTCTCCGTTATGCGTAATAATCATTGTTCCTCTATTGGCTGAAACTTCCCGAATAACTTCCGATGCGTGAGTTTTCAAAAAGCTGATGGGCTTGATGGATGTACTGTACTTCATAATTGCTACCGCTATGCGACCATAATAAAGACTTTATAATGGCCAAGATAGTCATTGATCCCAAATAAAAAAAGCCATCCCGATATTGCTTCGGGATGGCTTTTTAAAGAATAGAGATAGAAAGCGGAGATTAATACATGCCGCCCATTCCACCCATCCCGCCCGGAGGCATTGCCGGCATGTCAGATTTCTCTTCCTTGATGTCGGTAATTGCAGCTTCGGTTGTCAAAAGAATACCGGCAACTGATGCAGCGTTCTCAAGAGCGCTTCTGGTTACCTTGGTAGGATCGACAACACCGGCTTCAACCAGGTTTTCGTAGGTTTCGGTTCTGGCGTTGAAACCATAATCGCCTGTTCCTGCCTTAACCTTCTCAAGCACAACAGCACCGTCAGAGGTACCGGTGTTTGCGACAATCTGGCGAAGCGGCTCTTCAAGCGCGCGGCGGATGATTTCAATACCTGTTTTCTGATCTTCATTGTCTGCAACAGCTCTGTCGAGACCCTTGATCGCACGGATCAGGGCAACACCACCACCAACAACAATACCTTCCTGTACAGCAGCGCGGGTAGCATGCAGAGCATCTTCCACACGAGCTTTCTTCTCTTTCAGCTCAACTTCGGTTGAAGCACCGATGTTGAGAACGGCAACGCCGCCTGAAAGTTTTGCAAGACGCTCCTGCAATTTTTCGGTATCGTAATCAGAGGTTGATTTTTCAATCTGGCCTTTGATTTCGTTGATGCGAGCCTTGATCTCTTCGGCTGTACCTTTACCTTCAACGATGGTCGTGTTGTCCTTGTCGATGGTAACGCGAGCAGCCTGACCGAGGTAGGTGATGGTTGCATTTTCGAGCTTGTAGCCCTTCTCTTCGGAGATAACTGTACCACCGGTAAGAATAGCGATATCTTCAAGCATTGCTTTGCGACGGTCGCCGAAACCAGGAGCCTTGACAGCGCAAACTCTCAGGGTACCTCTCAGCTTGTTGACAACAATCGTTGCAAGCGCTTCACCTTCGATATCTTCAGAAATAATCAGAAGAGGACGTCCGGACTGTGCTGATTTTTCAAGAATAGGAAGCAGCTCCTTCATGTTGCTGATCTTCTTGTCGTAGATAAGAATCAGCGGATCTTCCAGTTCAGCATCCATGGTCTCAGGATTGGTCACAAAGTAAGGAGAGAGGTAGCCACGATCAAACTGCATACCTTCAACAACCTTGAGCTCGGTGTCCATGCCCTTGGCCTCTTCAACAGTGATAACACCATCTTTACCAACCTTATCCATCGCTTCGGCAATCAGTTCACCGATTTCAGGATCGTTGTTGGCGGAAATGGTACCTACCTGAGCAATCTCCTTTTTACCGGAGATGTTGCGGCTGATGTTTCTCAGCTCCTGTACAACCTCTTTTACTGCGCGGTCAATACCTCTCTTGAGGTCAATCGGACGAGCACCTGCGGTAACGTTCTTCAAGCCTTCGCGATAGATCGCCTGGGCAAGAACGGTAGCGGTGGTGGTACCGTCACCGGCAACATCACTGGTTTTCGATGCAACTTCACGAACCATCTGGGCACCCATGTTCTCGATGGAATCGACAAGTTCGATCTCTTTGGCTACGGTAACGCCGTCCTTGGTTGAGGTCGGAGCACCAAATTTTTTGTCAATCAACACGTTACGTCCGGCAGGTCCGAGGGTAACTTTCACGGCATTTGCCAGTTTGTCGACACCAATTTTGAGCTTTGCTCTGGCTTCGGTATCAAAGAGAATATCTTTAGCAGTCATTGTAAAGCGTTCCTCCAGTAAGGTTTAAAAAATTAGAAACAGTTAAAAAATAGCAAAGATGTCAGACTCACGCATGATGAGATAATCATCACCTTCGACATTGACTTCTGTGCCGGAATATTTGCCATAAAGCACTTTCTGACCTACTTTAACCTGCATTTCAAGCAGTTGGCCGCTATCAGCAACCTTCCCTGCTCCAACGGCAACAACTTCACCATACTGTGGCTTCTCTTTCCCGGTATCAGGAATGTAAAGACCTCCTTTGGTTTTTTCCTCTGCCGCTGCAGGCTTAACAATAACTCGATCAGCTAAGGGTTTCAAGTTCATTGTCTTCTCTCGTTTGTGTTTTAGATTAAGAGTACGATACTATTGATTAGAATAGAGCGTTTTTTATCGTTTAGCACTCAACGCATGAGAGTGCTAAACGAACAACTAATGATAAGAAAAAATAATTCCACTCCAAATAGTTTCTTAACCCTGAACAGCATAGTTCACACTCTTTTCACAAAAACCATTATGGATAAAAAATCGCAAAACAGGATAGATCCGGCTCACTACTGCACCATCGGTAAAGTTGCCATGGAAAAGCTGGAAAGTATCCTTTCGAAAATGCTGGATAACACTGCCACCGAAGAGGACCGTCGGTTCGCCATACTGCTTCAGGAGATTACTGCACTTGCAAAAAACCGCATGTCAGTTGCGTCGAATGAAACCGAGTTCAGCAAGGGCAGCGACGTGTGGGTTGAACGCACCGAGGGGCACTTTCCGCACATCAGGCTGCACGGCGGCACGCTTGAGGATGACCCGATCGGAGGCTGACAGGCCCTCCTGTCAGCTTCTGATCAAAGATTTGAGATACCTTCCGGTAATTGATTGATCCATAGCAGCAATCTCTTCGGGAGTCCCTTCCGCCACAAGTGATCCCCCCTTGTCTCCCGCGCCCGGTCCAAGGTCAATGACCCAGTCAGCCTGCATGATAATGTCAGGGTTGTGTTCGATGATCACGAGGGTGTTGTTCTGCTCAAGCAGCTTTTCAAAACAGAGAATCAGCTTGTTGATATCCTCGAAGTGGAGGCCGGTTGTCGGCTCGTCAAAAATAAAAAGCTTGTGCACCGAATCTGCGTGTGCAATAAAACTTGCCAGCTTCAAACGCTGAGCTTCGCCGCCTGAAAGAGTGCTTGATGACTGCCCGAGCCGGATATAGCCGAGTCCGACCTCTTCAAGAACCATAAGCTTTCGGGCAATGGCCTTCTCATCGCTGAAAAAGGTGATCGCCTCTTCTACCGTCAAATCAAGCACCGCTGCAATCGAAAGCCCTCGATAGAGCACCTCAAGGGTTTCCTGCTTGTAGCGAAGGCCGCTGCAATCCTCGCAGAGAGCTTCAATGTCGGCAAGAAACTGCATCTCGATATGGACACTCCCCTCACCCGCGCAGGTTTCACATCGGCCACCGGGGATGTTGAATGAAAAATATCCGGCCTTCCACCCTCTTGATTTGGCCTCTTTCGTCTGGGAAAAAAGGGTACGGATATCGTCAAATATCTTCAGATAGGTTACCGGATTGCTGCGGCTTGACTTTCCGATAGGCGACTGGTCAACATGCTCTACCCGGTCAACCATCCATGCGCCTGAAATCGAGCGATGCGTTCCAACCTGCTCTTTCTGACCAACCTTCTCCTTCATGATCCCCTTGTTGAGAATATCATTGACAAGGGTTGATTTACCTGAACCGCTCACACCGGTAACACAGGTCATCACGTTGAGGGGAAAGCGCACATCAATGTTCTTCAGGTTGTTCTGCATGGCACCGGTAATCTCAATACACTCGGCAAAATCCGGTGTTCTGCGAACCTTCGGAACAGGGATACATTTTGTACCCTTGAGATACTCCGCTGTCAGCGAGCTTCCTGACCGCTTCATCTCCTCCACACTGCCATGAAAAACCACCTCTCCGCCAAGACGACCGGCATAGGGGCCCAGATCAATCACTTCATCAGCCGCCTCAATAATTTCACGGTCATGTTCAACAACCACCACCGTATTACCAAGATCACGAAGACGGCGCAAGAGGGTAATAAGTCGCTGGGAATCACACTGGTGCAAGCCGATGCTCGGCTCATCAAGAATATAGATCGCCCCAACCAGCGGAGAGCCAAGTGAGGTAGAGAGATTGATACGCTGAAACTCGCCACCGCTCAAGGTATGAGTGAGGCGGTCAAGCGTAAGATAGTTCAGGCCGACATCCAGCAGATAGCCAAGCCGTTTGATAATCTCCTGCAAGATCGCTTCAGCAACCTTGCGATCAAACGGAGATATTTCGAGGTTGCGGAAAAATTCGGAAGCCTCGGCAATATTCATACGCGTAACATCACCGATATGGCGACCTGAAACCCTGACAAGCCGGGCATCAGGGTTGAGGCGGCTCCCTTCGCAATCAGGACAGACGGCGTAGCCGCGATAACGGCTCAAAAAGACACGGAAGTGCATCTTGTAGCCCGACTCCTTCTCGATTTCAGCAAAAAAAGGCCGGATACCCTTGAAGCGCTCATCTCCAAGACCTTTCCAGATAATATCCTTATGAGCGAAAGAGAGCTTTTCATAGGGCTCATCGAGGGGAATACCAAGCGAGGGGGCGACCGAAAGCAGTTGACGGAGGTGCCAGCGGTACTTTTCAGAGTTCCAGCAGGCGATAGCCCCCTCATTGATCGACAGCGACTTGTCGGGCACAACAATATTTTCGTCAATTCCGGCAATGCGGCCAAAACCCTGACAGGTTGTACAGGCGCCAATTGGTGAGTTGAAGGCAAAAAGCTGGGGTGAGGGCTCCTGATACTCAATTCCATTCAGTTCAAGCCGGTCACTGAAGAGATAGGTTTTTCCGCCGACCACCTTCAATGCCGCATACCCTCCCGACTCATTGAAACAGCTCTCCGCCGCCTGTGAAATGCGACTGAAAACCTTCTCATCGTTTTTAGCAATAAACCGATCCACCAGTACAAGAACATTGGAGCGTTCCGCTTTCGGCATATCAAGCAGCCTTTTGCATGCACCGTCAACATTAAGATCAAGAATCTCATCGCCGGATACCACCCTGAAAAAGCCCTTTTTCAGAAGATTGGCAATTTCATCCTGAACCGAACAGAGATGATGCCCGGCATCCTCGTGAGCGGGAAAAAGAAAACCCACATAAAACTTGGTCCCTTCCTCAAAAAAACCGGCCTGCAAGCTCACGTCATCCGGAGTATGCTTCAATACCAGTTCATTGGTATCACGCGAATAGATTTTACCAATTCTCGCATAGAGAAGGCGGAGATAGTCATAAATTTCCGACACCGTACCAACCGTTGATCGGGGATTTTTGGGTATCGGCTTCTGTTCAATGGCAATGGCCGGTGCTATACCTTCAACACTTTCTATATCAGGACGCGGCATACGCTCAAGAAATTGCCTCACATAAGCCGAAAGTGACTCTACATAACGGCGATGACCTTCCGCATAGAGCGTATCAAAGGCCAGGCTTGATTTGCCGGATCCGCTGACACCTGTCAAAACAACAAACCGGTTACGGGGAATACAGACTGAGATATTGGCGAGATTATGGGTATTGATCCCTTTAAGGACAATATCCGGCAGACTCGTTTCAGCCTCGGCTGAATTGCTGAGTCTTTGAGTGGTCATGATAAAATAATCTTGTCTGTTGATGATCCGTTCAAGGGTAACTCACAGGTAAAGAATCTGCGATTCCGGAGTTAATAAACACAGAACGAAGCTCAGGAAAAAACTTTTTCCCACCCGACCATATCAAAAAGTATCCTTGAGCAGGAGCGATGCGACAGTAGTCGAAGCCATGAGATCCTGAATTTTATTCTGCAGGCTGATCATATAGCCCCGGTGATGACAGGAGGAACTGATTTCACAACTGGTAAGTTTCTTGCCGCACCGCATCAGATGAGGGTCCCCCTCAATGGCAATGGCAATATCGGCAACAGTAATCTCTGAGGGTTTTCGACCGAGCGAATAACCACCCTTGACCCCCTGGACCGACCGGGCAATTCCGGATCGTTTAAGGCTCTGCATGGCCTTGGAAAGGAACTCCTGGGAAACACCGATATCGTCAGCCATCTCCTTGACGGTGACTACCCTGTCAACCCCTTTCGTCGAAAGATAGGTAACAGCATGAAGTCCATACTCAAATTTCCTCGATACCTGAAGCATATCTGTGCGGGTCCTGTTAAACTGGATAAAATCAAACCTGATATCAATAGTAATCAATATCTTTAATATTGCCTCACAACCGATATATTGCTCTATAATTTTTTTTACATTGATCGATTTTACTGATTTTCATCATGAGCAGCACCGTAAAAGATCAACATTTCCTCTGGCAATTCGCTCCGGAACAGGAGGCGAAAATCCGCTATCAGGAGTATGGACGACAGAACCCTGATAAAACTCCGATTCTGTTTATTCACGGGTACGGAGGAATGCTTGAGCACTGGAACCTTAATATTCCTGAGTTCGCTCATGAGCATAAAATCTATGCCATGGATCTGATCGGTTTCGGGAAATCACAAAAACCGAATGTTCGCTACTCTCTTGAACTCTTTGCAACTCAAATTGAGGCTTTTCTCTTTCTGAAAAAACTTGACCGGATCATAATTGTCGGTCACTCCATGGGCGCGGCCAGCGCTATCTATTTCGCACACTATAAACCCGAAAAGGTAAAGGCGCTTGTTCTGGCAAATCCATCCGGCCTTTTTGGAGACACCATGGATGGCATGACAAGTGTATTTTTCGGACTTGTCGGCTCCCCTCTGATTGGCGACATGCTCTTTTCGGCATTCGCAAATCCTCTCGGTGTCAGCCAGAGCCTTATGCCAACCTACTACAACCAGAAAAAGGTTGATGCAACACTGATCAACCAGTTTGCCTTTCCCCTGCAGGACAGAGGAGCCCAATGGTCCTATCTCTCTCCATCAAGACGCCCTCAGGATTTCCGGCTTGATGAAATTCAGAAACCCTCCAACTACAAAGGGCCGGCATTTCTTGTCTGGGGTGCAGAAGACACCGCACTGCCGCCCCATAAAATCATTCCTGAATTTCAGCAGATTCTGCCGCAGGCTGGCGCCTTTATCATCCCGAAAGCGGCACACTGCATCCATCACGATGCCCATGAAGCATTCAATGAACGTCTGAAATTGATTCTCAATTCACTGGATTAATCTCCCGTAAATCAGGCAAGGCACCGGCTTCCGACTACAGCGGAAGCTGGTGAGGCTCAGCTGAACACCTTGCCTGCAATCCGGCCATTATCGCCTCTACGCAGAACGTTAAAATAAGGCGTAACGCTATGAACTCGTCTATTGAGGCGCCTTATTTTGCGGAACTTTCAGGGCAAGCTGTACAGCAAAGCTCCGGAAACTGCCCCTCGGAACCCACTGAAAACCAATCTGCCAGCAGTGAAGATCCCGATAGAGCTGCAACATGGGGAAAATCAGCTCTCCGTGTTGAAAATCATAACCGGTATGGATGGCGACCTGCAACGTGTGTGAAAGAGCAACCTTTGAAGAAGCCGTCACCAGTGAGGTTGACGATGGCTCAAGAGGATTGCTTCTGTCGGACTGAAGATAGAGAGCAAGCCGAAGCTGCCAGGGCAGAGCGTAATCAACCTCATTGAAATCGACGTTATTATAGTGCTCACGCATCAACAATGAAGATGAATACATCCGGGATGCTGATATCTGTGCTGGTGCAGAAGCGCCCGGCAGCCTCCGTCCCTGAAGGGTGAAACCCATGTTCAGGAAGCCCCTGACAAAGCGTAAAATCCCTTTACCCTCATCGCTGTTGTAGCTGTTAACACGCTCCCCACTCACCGGGTCGTAGCTATAAAAGTCATACATACTTCCCGCGCTCAACAGAAAATATGGCGAAAGCGCATTGCTTTGTGCCGTGATGGTCAACGGCTCAAGCTGAAGAGCATCTGCGGCAAAATTATAAGCGGTCGCAACATTCAGCGAGAGCAATTGCACTGAGTGACCTCCATAGTATGAGTCCTCTTCCTGCTGATCGGAAGAGCCCCTGAATTTGGCGTGAAAAAGGTTTCTCAGGCTGATGCCAACTCTGCTCTGTCCTTCGGGAAGGCCGCTGTACCAGCGATTATCAAACCTGTTGTACAGATTGCCATAGGTCCAGTCATAAAGATGATGATAGTAATCATAGCCGATACCACTGAACGAAGGATTCCACGCATAACTGAGTGTAGGGATAAAGGTATGACGAAGCGCTTTAAGCCCCAGCATATGCTCAAAAAGCCCGGTTTGCAATGAACCATAAAGCCTTGTCGAGGCATCAACTGAAAACAGCGTGGTTGAAAAATCCCTCTCTAAACCATTACTGTTAAAAAAATGAGTTACCGTAAGGGCGGGATTAACATTGAGGTGATGAAAAAGGGTTGATTGAACACGAAACGGTAAGACTATGCGTTTTTCGCTGTAAAGATCTCCGTACCCTCCAGAAACCGGCTCTCTGCCAACCAGCGCCATGCCTTGCGTAAAAAGCGCTTTATACCCCTCAGTAAATTCACGAAAATAGCCCAGTTCTACATTCGCATTGGCTGAGTAACCCGAAGTAGAAACCTCCGAGAATTTGGCAGTTCTTGCCGACAACAGAGCGCCGGAGGTTATGGAAATATCCTCTATCCACTCACCCCTCTCGCCAGAATAACCTGATCGAAAAGGATAGAGACGGTTCTGATAGAACGAGAGCCCGAACGTATCCAAAACATTCAGACTCTGCAAGCCTTTGGTCCTGTCGTAAAAAAGTGCAGCAATGCTCTGCTCGTCATTGAAGGTTTTGGCAAGGGATGCCCTGGCGTTTGCTTGCTCGGTGAGAATGGTTTCGGAATTCATGGTGCTTAAATCATAGATCCGATCCCCGCCCTGAAAATTAAGATTGGCATCCAGCCTCGTGGATGGATCAAAACGCTGGTTATGCACAACATGCATATTCCAATCACGATGCACACTATCATCGGAACTGAAAACATTTCGTCGGTATTCACCGGAAATTACGCCTGAAAAATCATATCGTTTCATATAACGGAACCGGTTCCCAAGCCTCCAGCTTCCGTTAAAGGCAAGATCACCCTCAAGCCTCAGATCCATAAGCTCATCTATTGCCCAAAAATATCCCAGTTTCGACAAATAGTACCCTCTGTTACTCTGGCTACTGATACCCGGTGTAAGAAAACCGGAAGATCGTTCTTTCTGGAATGAAAAAGCCATATACGGCAGTATAAGAACCGGAATAGCCGGCATGCGACGTGAAAAAATCTCCGGACGCAAATAGAGAACAAGCGGTCTGGCAACTACTTTTTTATCAGGAATAATGGTCAAATTTGAAGAAGCTCCCCAAAAATGAGGACTCTCTTCATCACAGGTCGTAAAGGTTCCGTCAGTGATTTTCAGCTCACCGTTTTCAGTGCGAGTAACATGCTCTCCCGCAAAAATGAACGGCGAGGAAGAAGAGGAAACATTAGAGGTCTCTCCCCGGCCCGTCCTAAAATTATAGGTGATGGTTTCAGAGTCAAAACTTCCCTTGCTATCGGAAAAAACTGCCGGATCTGTCAGTTGTTTCGAAGAATCAGCAACGCCCGAAGCTCGAATAAGCTCGGTATTCAAATCAATCAGAATATCCGGTGCCCTGAGGGTTGTGCTCTCATGGTTGATGGCAGCGCTCCCCCGAAGCTCCATGGTGCGCTTGTCGAGATCATAGACCACTGAATCTTTCGCGCTGTAAATAATGGTGCTTTCAATCCCTGCGCCACCCGTCCCCGGAAGTACACTCCCCGCTGCGTGCAGCCGGCCAGGCAACAAAAAAGGGACAAACCCCACAAGAAGTGTCAAGAGGGCATGCAGGGAAATGTTCCTGTTGATTGACCTCAAAGCTGTTTTACTCCGCTTCAGTATTTGGTACCTCTGTTTATTTGTTCGCGCCCGACTGTATCAGAATCGGGCGCCTTATGCTGCCAAATGTCGGGGGGCATAAGGGTGTATAGTTGTGCCCTATTGTGATAGGCACTGATAAAAGTTTAAATATATTCTTTTTATTCGTGTATGATGAGTGTTTTTCCTTCGTGGATCTTCATCAGAAAAGCCATAAACACATTATCTTCAATTATTTAACCTCTTAACACCCTATGGTGGCGACACTTTATTCCGCACCCGATAGTGCCGGGCATTTCGGAAGTTTCGGCGGCAAGTTTATCCCTGAAACGCTTGTAAAGAATGCGGCCGATCTTGAATCGGAATATATAAAGGCAAAAAATGATCCGCTGTTTCAGTCGGAGCTGAAGCTCCTTCTGCGTGATTACGTGGGACGACCCACACCACTCTATCATGCCACCCGGCTCAGCCGAAACCTGCAAGGTGCTCAAATCTACCTCAAACGGGAAGATCTCTGCCATACCGGTGCCCATAAAATCAACAATGCTCTTGGCCAGGTACTGCTTGCCCGCCGTATGGGAAAGAAACGAGTGATCGCTGAAACCGGTGCCGGCCAGCACGGAGTTGCCACAGCAACGGTCTGTGCACTTTTCGACCTGAAATGCGTTATCTACATGGGTGAGGAGGATATCATCCGCCAGGCCCCGAACGTTGCACGAATGAAGCTGCTTGGCGCAGAGGTCAGAGCGGTAGGAAGTGGATCAAAAACCCTCAAAGATGCCACAAGCGAAGCTATCCGCGACTGGATGAACAATCCAGAAGAGACCTTCTACATTATCGGTTCTGTTGTCGGCATGCATCCCTACCCGATGATCGTACGTGATTTTCAGGCGGTAATCGGACAGGAAACCCGCTCTCAAATACTTGATCAGACAGGCAAACTGCCCGATGTCATTACGGCATGCATTGGAGGCGGCAGTAATGCTGTCGGCATGTTTTATGAGTTTCTTAAAGATGCATCATCAATCGAACTGGTTGGCGTGGAAGCTGCCGGTGAGGGACTCAATGGAAAGCATGCGGCATCACTGACCCTGGGAAAGCGGGGTGTACTTCATGGCGCCATGACCAAACTCCTGCAGAATGAGGACGGACAGGTAGAGGAGGCGCACTCAATATCGGCAGGCCTTGACTATCCGGGAGTAGGCCCCGAACACTGCTACCTGCAGGAGCTCGGGCTGGTAACCTACACCTCAACCACCGACCGTGAGGCCGTTTCAGCACTGAAAACCCTTGCAGAAACCGAGGGCATCATCTGTGCGCTGGAATCCGCACATGCCATCCACTATGCAATAACAAGAGCGCCGAAAATGAGAAAGGAGAGCATCATTGTGGTCAATCTCTCCGGAAGAGGTGACAAGGATATGGAGACGATTATGCGCGAGCTGTCGCTATAGGACAGTGTTACCATGCTTGCCCATTGATTAGGCAGACCAGTTACTGCAAGCCCTAAAGAGCAGAAGAAGATATTTTTTTCACGCAAAAGCAGGATTTTCAAGAAAATGCACGAAGGAGTTGCACGAAAAAAAAATATCCTTATATTTATGGCTCATTAAGCGGGAATAGCTCAGTTGGTAGAGCACAACCTTGCCAAGGTTGGGGTCGCGAGTTCGAGTCTCGTTTCCCGCTCCGATATAAACAGAAAAAGCCCCTTTCGGAAAGAGGCTTTTTCTGTTTAATCAAAGAAACAATTCGTGTATTTCGTGGAGACCAAAAAGGGCTGGTGCAACACGCCCCTACATTCGCACAATTCGTGCCCCAAAAATCCCCCTCTTCCCGTCCCTTTCTCTTCCACTCAGCACTCGTTACTCAGCACTTCTTCTTCCTCCTCCCAAGCCCCGCAAGTACCACAAGCGTTACAATATAGGGCATTGACTGTACGAGCTGGGATGGAACCCATCCGGTTTGAAGCCAGATCTCCATCGACTCGGCGGCGGCAAACATCAGGCTTGCTGCGGCTGCACCAAAAGGCGTCCAGTTGCCGATAATCATAGCCGCAAGAGCAATATACCCCCTTCCCGCCGTCATATTATCAGTAAAGGAGTGCTGCTGAAACGCCAGAAAAGCACCTGCAAGAGCGGCCAGAAAACCCGAAATCAGGACACCGGAATAACGCATGGCGTCAACATTGACACCAGCACTTTCGGCAGTTTCAGGGCTCTTTCCGGCAGCACGAAGACGCAATCCGTAGGGTGTGTTAAAAAGAAGAAAATGACCAGCCAATACAGCAAAAACCGTTACAAGAAAAAGAGGATCCAGAAAAACAGACGGTACATCAATGCCCGCAATACGTTCTGAGTTCATCGAACTGCCATAAAGCAGCGTGAGGCCGAAACGGGTAGAGCCCATAACAAGAATATTGAGCGCAATACCGGCAACAATCTGGTCAGCCTTAAGAGTAACAGTAATAAAGGCAAAGAGCAACGCCACAAAGAGACCGGCAAAAAGAGCCAGACCAATGCCGGCAAGAAAAGAACCCGTCCGGTACTGGCCGTAAACCGCACCAAACGCACCGGCAAGCATAAGTCCCTCAAGGGCAAGGTTGACAACACCTCCACGTTCAGAAAAAGTTGCACCAAGAGAGGTAAGCACATAGGGCACCGCAATCCGTATAATCTGCAGCACTATAACAATTAGTTCAGCTCCCATAACGAATAGAGATAATCTTCTTTCCGGAAGGTTTTTACATAGTTTTTTTTTATTAAATTTCAATCCTTGTAATAGTAGTCAACTTCATCTGTTTTTTCACCATTTCACATACTATCAATCCGGTGAAAAGATAAATTTACACCAGAAAAAACAATGCCAACATCTGAGATGAGTAACGAAAAAGCTGCTGCCAAGCAGTACATCTACCGCTTCTCGGGCGGTTCTGCTGAAGGTGATGCGTCAATGAAAAACCTGCTGGGCGGTAAAGGCGCCAACCTTGCTGAAATGGCAAACATCGGTTTACCGGTTCCTCCAGGATTCACCATTTCAACTGAAGTCTGCACCTACTATTACGACAACCAGAAAAACTACCCGGTAAACCTCTTTGAAAAAGATATTCCCCTGGCTCTCACCAAAATCGAAGAGGTACTTGAAAAAAAGTTCGGAGACCCGGAAAACCCGCTGCTTGTTTCAGTCCGTTCAGGCTCAAGAGCCTCCATGCCCGGCATGATGGATACCATTCTTAACCTCGGTTTGAATGAAAAAACCGTAGCCGGTCTTGCGAAAAAATCAGGCAACCCCCGCTTTGCATGGGACTGCTACCGCCGTTTTGTTCAAATGTACGGTGATGTTGTGCTTGATTTGAAACCGACAGACAAAAAAGAGATCGATCCATTCGAAAAAATACTTGAAGCCAAAAAACACGAACTTGGCATTGAACTCGACACCGATTTCAAGCTTGAGGACCTGCAGGATATCGTCAGCAAATACAAAGCAGCCATTCTCGAAAAAACCGGCAGGGTGTTCCCTGAAGATCCACACGAACAGCTCCGTGGAGCCATCGGCGCCGTCTTCAACAGTTGGAACAACGAACGGGCCATTGTATACCGCAAACTGAACCACATTCCAAGCTACTGGGGCACCGCCTGCAACGTCCAGGCCATGGTATTCGGCAACATGGGCGAAGATTGCGGAACAGGCGTAGCCTTCACCCGCGATGCCGCCACCGGCGACAACATCTTCTACGGCGAGTTCCTCATGAATGCCCAGGGTGAAGACGTTGTGGCAGGCACAAGAACTCCGCTTAAAATCGAACAACTCAAAGCTGAAAACCCCGGTATATACAATCAGCTTGAAGAGATCCGCTCGATTCTCGAGCACCACTACCACGACATGATGGACATCGAGTTCACCATAGAGAACAACAAGCTCTTCATGCTCCAGTGTCGCGTTGGCAAAAGAACCGGTTTTGCCGCGGTCAAAATTGCTGTTGACATGTTCAACGAAAAGCTGATTGATGAAAAAGAGGCGTTGATGCGCATTGAACCTGAACAGCTCAACCAGCTACTCCGTCCGGTCTTTAACCTGGACGAGAAGAAGTCCGCCATTTCCGAAGGACGCCTCCTTGCAACCGGCCTGAATGCAGGACCGGGTGCTGCTACCGGAAAAATTTACTTCAACGCAGTTGACGCCTATGAGGCTGGCAAGCGCGGAGAAGCAGTCATACTTGTACGTATCGAAACCTCTCCTGAAGACATCAAGGGCATGGCAGTATCAGAAGGCATTCTTACCGAGCGCGGCGGAATGACTTCCCACGCTGCACTTGTTGCCCGCCAGATGGGCAAGGTCTGCGTGGTAGGATGCGGCGCACTCAGTATCGACTACCAGAAAGGCGAACTTCGTGTTCCCGGTCACCCCACCGTTCTCAAAGAAGGCGATTACATCTCCATTGACGGTAGCTCCGGTGAAGTCATTGCCGGAAAAGTTGCAACCAAAAATTCCGAGATTATTGAAGTTCTGGTCGACAAAACCCTGAAGCCCGAAGACGCACCAACCTGGCCGATCTACAAACAGCTCATGGAGTGGGCCGACAAATACCGCAAGCTCAACATCCGCACCAATGCCGACCAGCCTGACCAGGCTGAAATTGCCATAACCTTCGGCGCGGAAGGTATCGGCCTCTGCCGCACCGAGCACATGTTCTTCGGTGGAGAGCGCATTGACGCCATGCGCGAAATGATTCTGGCCGAAAATGTGGACGGGCGCAAAAAAGCACTCACAAAACTGCTTCCCTACCAGCGCGAAGACTTCTACGGCCTCTTCAAGGCAATGGGCTCACGCCCTGTCACCATAAGGCTCCTCGATCCTCCGCTGCATGAGTTCCTGCCGCACACCGACAGTGAAATTGAATCCCTTGCCAAAAAAATGGGTAAATCGGTTGCCGCAGTAAAAGAGCGCATCAGCGATCTGCACGAATTCAACCCTATGTTGGGACTTCGCGGCTGCCGCCTCGGCATCCTCCACCCTGAAATCACAGTCATGCAGGTCAGAGCTATCATTGAGGCTGCATGCAAGATCAAAAAGGAGGGACTCGAAGTTGTTCCTGAAATCATGGTTCCACTTGTCAGCACGGTAAAAGAGCTTGAGATCACCAGTGAAATCATTCACAAAACAGCCCGCAGTGTCATAGCTGAACAGGGTACAGGCGTCAAATATCTTGTAGGCACCATGATCGAGGTTCCGCGTGCGGCAATCACCTCCGACCAGATCGCCACTGCCGCTGATTTCTTCAGCTACGGCACCAACGATCTTACCCAGATGGGACTCGGCATGAGCCGCGACGATTCCGGCCAGTTCCTGCCGACTTATCAGCAGCAGGATATTTTTGCACGCAATCCGTTTGAATCCATTGACATAGATGGCGTCGGACGCCTCATCAGCATCTCTGCAAAAGAGGGCCGGGCAGTCAAGCCTGACCTTAAACTCGGAATCTGCGGCGAGCACGGCGGTGACCCCTCATCTGTTGAGTTCTGCCATAAGATTGGGCTGAACTACGTCTCCTGCAGCCCGTTCAGGGTACCAATTGCACGCCTTGCTGCTGCAAGAGCTGCGCTTGAGGGCTAAAAAACTTCACACACACACCCTGTTCTTATGAAAAAGGCGGCCTCCGGCCGCCTTTTTCATTTTAGGGCGCCTCTATTTATTGTCGTGAGCGGTTCGACGATTTTTGAACGAGGCAAAATCGGCGGCTCGGTTGAATCAGCAGAACATAGCGCAAGTTTACTCCGCTGGTGAGTCGGACGATCATCCGTACATCGTCTTCGAGTTCGTCGACGGCCCCACCCTCCGGGGGTACCTCGCGCGATGCGCCGGGGCGGTGCCGCAGCCTCTCGAGAGAGCGGCCTTCCGTATCGCG
>JAAXXL010000130.1 GCA_013334485.1 Chlorobiaceae bacterium
TATGACCCTTATTATGAAGGTGCTGGCGCACTGAACCCACCGATATATTTAAGTTCAACCTACACGTTCCCAACAGTGGAAGATGGCAGCGCACGCTTTGCCGGAGAACAGGAGGGATTTATCTATTCACGAACAGGCAATCCCACGACAGCCCTCTTGGAGCAACGGATTGCCAACATTGAAGGCGCTGAAGCGGCACTTGTCACGGCCTCTGGAATGGGGGCGACGGCCTCATTGCTTTGGACACTGCTAACTCCCGGAGATGAAATCATTGCTGACAAAACGCTGTACGGCTGCACCTTCGGGTTTTTCAATCACGGGCTTGCAAAATTCGGTGTGAAGATTACACATGTCGATCTAACCGATCCCGCCAATCTTGAAGCCGCCATCAACCCCAGCACGAAGGTGGTGTTTTTCGAATCGCCTGCAAATCCGAACATGCGTCTGATCGACATCTCCGCAATTTCAGCGATTGCCCGCAGCCATGGAGCAAAAGTTATTGTCGACAACACCTACTGCACCCCATATCTCCAACGACCAATCGAGCTTGGAGCCGATTTTGTCGTACACTCTGCAACCAAGTATCTCGGTGGGCATGGCGACCTTATTGCTGGTGCTATCGTGGGCCCGAAGGAAACGCTTACCCAAGTCCGTTATTATGGGCTAAAGGACATGACGGGCGCTGTGCTTTCATCGCAGGATGCGTTCCTCATTCTCAGGGGGCTGAAGACGCTGGGCATACGAATGGATCGGCACACCGAGAATGCTCAGGGTATCGCCAAATTCCTTGCTTCTCACAATAAGGTCACTGTCTGTCATTATCCGGGCCTTGACTCTTTTCCACAGTATGAATTGGCAAAGAGACAGATGAAACAAGCTGGGGGTATGATCGCTTTTGAACTGAAAGGTGGCATCGAAGCGGGGCGTAAATTTATGAATGCCCTGCAACTCATCACGAGAGCAGTGAGCCTTGGCGACGCCGAAAGTTTGGCGCAACACCCAGCCAGCATGACACATTCATTCTATACGCCCGAGGAGCGTAAACTCCATTTGATAGAAGAGGGCTTGGTCAGGCTTTCCGTCGGCCTCGAAGACCTGGATGATTTGCTGTGGGATGTCGATCAAGCCTTATCAGTGGCCTAATCTTTCATTGCAAAGAAGTCTGCCGGAGATGATTTGAATTCTCGCGGATATATGCCTCCATCAAACTTATTTCTTATTTCTCACGAATTTGATAGCTTGCAAAACCTTACCCATTGCAGACTTGGTTTATCCGTGAGGTTTTCGTCAGTGAAGTAAAGAGGAGTAGAAAAATTTGCTAACCCAAAATTACACAACCATGAAAACGAAACCGTTGATTTCCGCAGTCTCTCTGCTCTTTTTGGTAGCCCTCTTGAGCATCACCGCCTTTGCACAAAAGGTTGATCTAACCGGTGTATGGTCATGCGACGATGGCGGCAAGTATTACATTCGCCAAATCAATAATGAAGTCTGGTGGTACGGTGAGCAGTCTGCTGAAAATCCGAGTTGGAGCAATGTCGCGCACGGAAAAATCGTTGGAAAAAAAGTAGTGCTGGATTGGGCAGACGTACCAAAGGGGGAAATTCATCAAAACGGAAAACTGATCCTGAAAATTAACTCTTCTAATGAGTTAGAGGCTGAAAGTAAAACGGGCGGTTTTGGAGGCAGC
>JAAXXL010000001.1 GCA_013334485.1 Chlorobiaceae bacterium
ATAATGCCCGCATACTGAACCGGCATCAGATAGCCGCCAAAATCGATAATTTTTGCTCCGGCCTTTTCATGCCAGTCGTACAATGCGGTTTTTTTCATAACTACCCTATACTAAAGTTGTTGAGCGGATTTACCGCTAAGCGTAAAAAAAACATCCTTGAAGAGAAAAATACGTTTTTTCCCGTGATACCGGAGAAACTGTTCATGGTAAAACAAGGTAAACCATGCAAGTAAAGCCAATATACGAATCCTGATTTCCTGCAAAACAGAGCGGGGAAATATTTTTCAGCGGTCAAGCTACCTGACGAGGAGAATACAGTGCGGATGCGGTGGTTAGATGATGCACCGACATTATTCGATCAACTTAAAAAACGAGCAATTATGGCCTTACCTGCAGCTTCTTCGGCATCATGGGAGCCTGAACGAAATATTAAATTGACAAGCAATTAGCGCTTCACAGCAAAAAAGGCGAGAATTATGCTTTTGTGCATTGATCCACCAATTACTCTATCCTCCATATTGATATTTTGGCGCCATTCTTTTTAAATGATAATGAGCCCCTAACAAGTCAGATTCGATTTCATGAAGCTGGTGTGGCAAAATTTTCAAGTCAAGAATAGAAACATGAACCTCGTAATGCTCAAAATCCGATTTTATCTTCATAAGAACTGAATGGTTGTTGAATCTGCTTCGACAATTTGATGTTTGACCGATATAAACAACATCGTTAACTTTCTTATCCACCATTTTATAAACACAGGGGAGGTTACTCAATTTTTGCAAAGATAATCCAGAACCTAACGCGGTAGACCAATCAAGCCCCATCCAGTCCATGTCAGTTGGATTACTGAACAATACGAGTGGCTTCGCAGAAGGCCCTGCAGCAGGATTTTGCATCTCGTTTGGTAACTTTAATCCCCTAATTCCCCGACTCTTCAAACTTGACTTTGAATATGCCTGATGAAAACGACCATAATTACATTGCGTCGAAACACCTGTACTTATCCTGTGTCTCCATAACAAGTAATCTTCACAGCCCATGCGATCTCTTTTAGCATGACTGGTAGATGCCACTGAGCATTCATATTCGTGACCATATTCTCTCAAATATACCCATAGATTTGGAGCCGCAGTATGAGGGTCATCAAATGGCATTTCTGTTGCATAGGCATGTGTTGATAGGGCCGCTAATCGACCTCTCAAAGAGACTCCAGTTTGACCAATGTAAAACAAATGTTTAATTCCTTTGGCTCTAACCCGGTAAACCCCAGGTCGATTTGGTATCTTTCGAAAGTCAATACCTCTATCCTTCAGAGGGACCCATTCACTCCATTCCAGCTCCGCCCAATTCGGAGATAACACATCTGCAGAATACATAACGACTCCAACTACAATGTTATACTGCCATCAATTAAAGCTTGCGCGCATGAGTATTGCCAGTTTGTCTTTTGAGTGGTATTAAATCTTTCAGAGCTAAATCCATTTCCTATTTCCGGAGATGCATCAGAATTGAAAAACACTTTTTTCTGCCCTTTCAACTCTTTTGTGAGCTTACAGAAAAGAGGCAAATAATCTTTCCCACCTATAAAAACAATAGTATCGCCATCATCAGGTATTTGACAAAAATCATCGTAGTGATCTGATTTACGTCGATAACTGTAGGGCGGGACATTTCTGGCGTTGCTAAACGTTATATCATAATCAGGTGTCAGAAAATCTGAAGCGATTAGCCCCCAACCTGCTGAAAGGATATAGACCTGTTTTACTCCAAATTTATTCACCAAATTCTCATATACTTTAGGCTTATAGAGTCGAAATGCCGGTAACAAACGCAATGGATTTGATTCGGCATCTTTATTGAATTCCATGAGGCGTTCACGCCAGGAATATTGCCCATCCGAAAGATCATCTGGCCTCGCATAAATATACTGATCGTTTATAGGCACACCGCCCAGATTGGCTATAAATTTCACTAACCTTCCATCAGTTGTGCGAAACCCTGACCCAGCCAGTTGTGGATTTTTCCTTCCAGCGCATTGAAGCACAATTTTCATAACAAGCTTCCGGTTTTTTGGATGAACATGTCGAATGTATCTAAGAACGAAGGGTTATAAGTCTCATCAACGTGGTTTTGATTCCACAATCCGGATAACCGAACTTTTTCACGATTGCATTTATAACCCCGCCATTCATGAGACTGGGGATCTAATGGAGGTTTTTTGTAGTTACTCAGTAATGCAATAGCATTTCTTTCGATAACCCCTCGCAAGCTCTCAGGTGACGGAGCATCATCAACATCCAAATAGAGGAAAGGCATTTTTGTTATTATTGAGCTTACTTCTTTCTCAAGCAACTCTTCGCCACAACGGATATCAGCGCCTGCTGATGATCCTTGGCCCCATGTTGAACATCCAGTGTATTTATCGAAAAGGGTTGTGCCAACGAGCAACCTGAATATTGAGCCTCGATGGTTACCGCCCCCTGTTTTTATCGCACCCTTATGTTGGGAAAGTCGTTGAGCTAAAGTTGATTTTGAGTCCTGCTTTAGTCCATGAGTCCCAACTCTGACAATTCTATGACCAGTACCACTATCAGTTCTTAACTCCCCATGCTCCATAAAGAAATAAACCCCTCTTCTGGGTAAACTTTTTGAGTTACTATCGGACAGATAAAATGGGCCTCCGGTATTTTGTTCCAGCATCTTCAATAACTGGTAAAACATTTTTAGATCATCTTTTCTATTGTCCATTGTCAACAATATCCTGTTGTGATTTGCTGCGCTATTTTGGTAGTAACAATTCGTTGAACCTGCAGTGAGAAAGGCATTAGAAGCTACTCTCGGAAACAACGGTCAATTTAACGCCAAGGGCATGAAGAACTGCCTGGACGGTTTCAAAACGCGGATGAGAGCCGACACGTAGCGCTTTGTATAGGCTTTCCCTTCCCAATCCGGAATTTTTGGCTATTTGTGACATCCCCCTCGCTTTTGCAACATCGCCGATAGCAGCGATAAATATGGCGTGTCTTCAGCCGCATCAAAACTCAAGGAAAGCAGTTATTCCTGATCTACTTGAGCCTTTTGGCTTTCAGCTTCACGTCTTTTGATGATCTCGTCAGCCGTAAGACGAACAACTTTGCCATCTATCATGGTAATAATCGCGGTATTGGTACGAATGGCAAGATCTTCGGCAGCTTTGCCCGCTCGCTGCATTGCTGCATAAGAGCCTGCCATATCAGGATCAGGAGAAAGTCGAATATCTTTTGTTGTCATAGTGTCAGCTCCATTCAATGAGTTTTGGAGGGGTAAACGTACCATCGTAGAGTGCCCATGAGTCTACAACTTCTTTGTATTTTCTGTTAAAATTGTCAAGACCAGAAGCAAAGCGACGGCGAATGACATCTTCAGATATGTTATGGCCGCCTTGTCGAACACGTTCTGCTACACGAGAAACAGCAATATCCGGGGAGTGAAGAGAGATGAACCAGATTTTCACTGCATATCCTTTAGCTTTCCAATCCGAGATACGTTGCAGGTAAGCCAAACCGGAAAGAGTTGTTTCAAAAGAAAAGCTTTCACCATTCAATGCGCAATCATCAATCTCCGTCAGCATAATTCGTGCTGCTTTGATAGCAGCTACTTCCGGGTTAAACGGAGAGAGACCGGCAGCAATCAAATCCGCATTCACAAAACGGAGCATCTGAGCCTCTTGCGGAAGAAAATCTCTTGCAAATGTCGTTTTGCCTGCGCCGTTGGGGCCTGCGATAATAATAATTTTTTTCAATTCACCTACTTGCCGCTGCGCTGTTTACTTTACAGTAGTCTTTTAGAAAAGGTAATATTTATCTCACTCTCTCGCATACAAGATCATGACAATTCGTTTTCTTACCCTGCTACAGAAGCACTCACTGAGCAGCGAAGTATCAGGACGAAATGCGGATTATAGCCTTGCGAACATCCTTGAGCAACAGAAGAAGATGATACGGGTCGGTCGGAGAGAGGATAAAATCAAAGTGTGCGTAAAACTGCCGGGCTCCGTCGTCTTTTGCATGGGCAGCGATTGCCCGGATACCCACAATATCGGCAGCCTGTAGAGTTCGCTTCATGGCATCTTTCAAAAGTCCGGATCCGATCCCCCGATTTTGCCACTGCTTGCTCACGGCCAAACGCGCCAGTAACATTATAGGGAGAGGGTGGCGTGCCAAACCCTTTTTCAGGCGATCCGGGGCATCTTCGTAATGCACCTGTCCGACGGTAAGGGTATAGAAACCAATGACCGTGCTGCCTGCCAATCCGACATAGGTTACCGATGAATCAGCCTGTTGGCTCGCAAGCGCATAGCGCACAAGAAACTTGTTGAGCTGTTCACTGCCGCAGTCAAAATCATTTACCGTATGCGAGCTCTTGAGCTTTTCGATGGAGAAACAGGTTGACATGAAACATTACCTCTTTTCGAAAACACTTTGTTTCCGGAAAAGTTTTTCCACTTGTGGCAACTCACGATCAGGAGCGTCAAGCGCTTCCATAAATGCCTCCCATTGCCGGGCATCCAGATTAAACGAACGACGATCAGCAAGCATCTCTTCTGCTCGTGACATGGCACTTTCAAGCACAAATTGACTTAGTGAGCTATGTGCAGCAACTGCCGCACGATTCAATGCCTCCTTGGCCTCCATCGAGAGGCGGATATCGAGCTTTGCAGTTTTTGCTGTCTCTATAGCCATAACATGTACTGTTCAGTTGATCTCTGTGCAGTAATATACAAGAAATGCCGGACATTGTCACGACAAAAAAAACGGTCGAATGCGCCCGATAAGGTTCAACAAGTTGTGATGGGCAAATTAATTGTCGTAAGCAGTTTAAGTTTTAAGCCCCGGAGAGGCGAAACATCGTTAGCGCAGACCCGATGCAGTCGGGGACGTGAAAGGATTTTGAGCACCGCCCAACGAAGTAATCATACTGCGGAACAGATTAATAGTCAGGCCCGTTGATGCCCGCACTTCCAACATGAAGAGAACTGCCCTTCAATCGCTTCGCCGCAATCCGGGCAAACCCATTGGGGATGGGTTTCAAGCAGTGAACTCCGCCATGCCGCCTTCAACTCGCAGGCCCGGGGATAGTCCTCGTCCTGCATAATCCAGAGTGCAGGGAGGCACTCCTGTGGCGCAAGCTCACCCGACGCAATAGAGAGATGCTCGTTGCGGATGGTGCAGGCTATCCCTTCGTTGTCGAGAAGCTCCTTGAGCAGGTAGACCTCGCTCGACTGATTCATGGTGTTGGGTGTAAACAAATGCTTCATCAGGGCACCTCCATTAATTTATTGCGCGTTTTTATAGCGTAGCGGCGCCCTATTTGCCTGTGCCAATGATAACCTCATTCGAAAGCTCATTGCGATCACCGGCTTTCAGAGGGAAATGGATGGAGAGAATATCTGCACAACGGTCAACCGCTGCTGCAATTGCCGATGCCTGTGTTTTGGCGTGTATACCGCCAACAATGGTTGTAACGATCTCCTGCCAGGCATCTTTGTGCACCTTGTCGTTAATGCCTTTGTCGGCAATAACACGCACGTGGTGCTCGAAAAGGGAGATATAGATGAGAATACCGGTATGATCAACCGTCTGGTTGAGATCCCTGTAATAAAAGGTTTGAATGGCCGCCTCATCAACCTCCTCCTGCATATCGGAACGGGTAACAAAAAAGCGTTTAAGAAGAGGTATTCGCTTGATCACTTCGTTAAAAAGGATGAAAACAATGCTGAAGAGAGAAGGAAAGAACCACATACTCTCCTTGCCGATAAATTGCTCGTAGAGAAAGGTTACGGCAATAGAGACAAGCATCGCCGTCAGGAGACTGCCGAGCATGGATGCAAGCGGATAGTGGTAACTGGAGGGAACCACCATAACCACAATTTCGCCCGAGGTGCGTTTTTCAGCCTCAGCTACCCGCCCCTCAATGTGGAGCCGCTCTGAGGCTGTAAGAAATTTTTCCGCCGGATCTTTCATAATCTAACCTCTCTGTGTTTTCTTTGTACCGCTATAAATCGTCGTGAGCGATTTGAGTGCGAGGCGGGCGGAGCGCAGAAACCGGAATGTACAACCGGTACATGAGGATTTCGAGCACCGACCAACGAAACAATCAGATAGCGGAACAGATTTATAGCGGTGCAGGCTACCAGTCCCCTGACGCTCCTCCCCCACCAAAACCACCGCCGCCACCGCCGAAGCCGCCACCACCACCGCCAAAGCTCCCGCCGCCGCCATAGAATCCGCCTCCCAGACCACCATGAACCATAGGCCCTCCGCCTCTGTGGCCCTTGAAAATCTGGCTGATAAAATAGATCACCAGCAAAATAATGGTAAGCAGTGGAAATGAGGGCTTCCCTCCCCTCTTCTCTGATTTTGGTTTGGCTTTGTATTCACCGTTAACCGCCGCAATAATTGAGGTGACTCCGGCAGCAAAACCGGCATCAATCCTGCCCGCCTTGAATGCAGGAACAATCTCGTCATTAATAATCCGACCGGACTGAAGATCGGTCAGCCGCCCCTCAAGACCAAATCCCACTTCAATACGCACCTTGCGCTCAGCCTTTGAGACGATGAGCAGCACCCCGTTATCACTCCCTTTATGCCCTATTTTCCAGGCCTCGGCAACCCGAATTGAAAAATCCTCAATCGGGTCGCCTTCAAGCGAAGGAACCGTAAGAATGACTATCTGCGTTGACTCCGCAGCCTCAAACTGTGCAAGTTTCGACTCAAGTTCAGCCCTGGCTGAAGGCGAAATCATGGCTGCATAATCGTTGATCCGACCTGAAAGAGCCGGTACATTGAGAGCAGAAAGGGTCCTGAATGGTATAAACAGGAGCAGTGCCGTCAAGAAAAAAAGAGCTGCCCTTACAGCCGGCCTTGTCAGTCGTGTCATATCGTAATGCTGTATCAGAATTTTACCGCCGGAACAGCCTTGGCTGCCTCATCCGCCTTGAAATAGGCCTTTGCCTGAAGCTTCAAAAGAAGGCTGTTGGTGAGAGAGTTCGGGAACTTCCGGATTGAGAAATTAAAAATCTCAACAGCCCCGTTATAGCGCTGACGGGCAACACTGATACGGTTTTCAGTGCCTTCAAGCTGAATCTGCAGGTCCCGGAAATTCTGATTGGCCTTGAGTTCAGGATAGCGCTCTACGGCTATAAGCAAGCGTGAAAGGGATGATGAGAGATTTCCCTGGGCACTCTGGAATTTGGCCATAGCAGCAGGGTCACTGAGCATGGCGGGTGTGAGCTGAATAGAGGTTGCTTTAGCTCTCGCTTCAATAACAGCGGTAAGGGTCTCCTTTTCAAAATTGGCCGCGCCCTTGACGGTGGCAACAAGATTCGGTACCAGATCCGCCCTGCGCTGAAGCTGCGACTCAAGGTCTCCCCATGAGCGGTTCACACCCTCTTCATTCTGCTGGATGCTGTTGTAGCCGCATCCGGAAAGGGTGCTGAAAAACAGAAAAAAAGCAAAAAGCTTGACCATAGACCATTTCATATCTCTCTCCTGAATGTTAATGTTGTTCATTGAATTATAAATATCGCTGCCATAATACTGCTCCACTCAAGCAAAAAACTCTTCATCTTCCATCCGTCCTTGCTGTCCCTGAAGTCCTTTACGTCCTTGCCCGCTTTAACTGATCAGACGCTCAACCGTAAAGATTCCCTGCACTTTTTTCAGTTTGTCCATAAGGGTATTGAGCTTTTCCGCATTACGGACATAGATCATAAGAGTGCCGATAAACATCCCGTCACGGGCATGAAGTGACATACTTCGGATATTGGTATCAAATTTCGAGATCACGCTTGTAAGCTGGTTTGAGATGCCGAGACGGTCTTCACCCACAATCCTGATTCCGGCAAGAAAGTCGGTCTCCACCTTGCGGTTCCATGAAACCGAAACAACCCGTTCGCTTTTCAGCAAGTTCTCGTTGCTGACGTTAAGACAGTTCTTGCGATGAATCTTCACCACCCCCTCGCTGGTAACAAACCCGAGTACATCATCACCGGGTACAGGCTGACAGCACTTTGCATAGGAGTAGGCAATATTGCTCATACCGGCAATCGTCACCTCATCCTTTTTCGAAGACGGACGATCAAGATCCTGATCATGCCGTGCAATCTGCAGGTAATCCTCAACCTGACGGGAATCATCGGCGACATTTTTTGCGGTCGGCTCATCCTTGCGGGGGTTGGTCACCCGCTCCATCACCTCTTCACCGTTAATCTGCTGGGTAGCCAGGGCACTGAAAAAATCGGAAGGGGTTTTGATGCCGTACCGTTTGGCCTGGGTAACAATATCGCTATCCGTAAAGAGTTTTTTGGTGCCGCTCAGCATCTTCTCCCACATGCCACGCCCCTTCTCAATCTGCAGGCGCCGCTCCTCATTGATGGCAGAGCGTATTTTCAGCTTGGCACGCTGGGTCACCACAATTTTCAGCCAGTCAGCCTTGGGCTTCTGGTTTTTTGAGGTGATAATCTCAAGGCGGTCACCGGACTTCAACTCCGCGTTCAGGCGGACAATCTTGCCGTTGACCTTCGCCCCGATACAGCCGTTACCAATTTCGGTGTGGATGGCATAGGCGAAATCTATCGGTGTGGCACCGGCAGGCATGGTTTTCATATCTCCTTTCGGAGTAAAGACATAGATCTCGTCATGATAGAGATTGAGCTTGAATCCCTCCATAAATGCCGCCGCAGAGTCAGCATCCTTGATCAGCTCCCTTGCCCAGCGCAAAAATGAGTCGATATGGGCATCATCCCTTGATATTTTCTCCTTGTATCGCCAGTGGGCCGCAACACCGAGTTCGGCAAATTCATGCATCCGCTTGGTGCGAATCTGAAGCTCGATCATGTTACCTTTCGGGCCGATGATGGCCGAATGCAGGGACTGATAGCCGTTATGCTTGGGTATGGAGATGTAGTCCTTGAAGTGCTGCGGTATCGGAGGGTACTTCTGCGTAATGAAACCGTAGACCGCAAAACAGTCGGCAATCCGCTCTGTATCAACAATCACCCTGAGGCCGTAGAGATCGTGAATATCCTCAAAGTCCTTGTTCTTGTTTCGCATCTTGTTGTAGATGGAGAAGAGATGCTTGGCGCGTCCCTGTACCTCCACCTTGAACCCCTGCTTTTCAAGATCAGCCGTGATCGGATCAATCATCTTGTTCAGATAGTTGATTCTCTCGGTCCTGCTCAGTCGAACCTTCTGCTGCAAAAACTCATGCATCTCCGGATCAATGTACTTGAGCGCAAGGTTTTCGAACTCAACCTTCATCTTTCCAAGACCGAACCGGTGAGCAAGTGGCGCATAGATATCCCTGGTCTCAAGCGCGATCTTCAGGCGGCGATGTTCCGGAAGCGATTCAAGGGTTCTCATGTTGTGCAACCGGTCGCAAAACTTGATCAGAATCACCCTGATATCCTTGACCATCGAGAGCAGCATCTTGCGAAACCCTTCCGCCTGAGTGGTCTCCCGGTTGATCATGATGCCGGAAATCTTGGTCAGACCTTCAACAATATCGGCTACTTCAACACCAAGTTCGGCAACAATGTCCTCATAGGTATATCCACTGTCCTCAATGACATCATGCAAGAGAGCTGCCGCTACGGAGACTCCATCAAGAGGAAGCTCATTGAGCAGAATGGTGGCAACCTCAACCGGGTGATAAAAGTAGGGCTCACCTGAAGCTCTTTTTTCACCTTCATGCGCCCGATAGCACATAAAAAAGGCCCGCTGAATCAGCGATTCATCAAAATTTTTAAGATTCCGGCGTGAAAGGCGGAGAATCTCGTTGAGTTTATTGTAATGGTTTTTCTCTATCTGGGCTAACATCGCAACATCAACTCCGGTGAACAACGCATTAAAATGGACAGAAAAGGGAAAAGAGAGTATACCCCCTCTTATTATATAACGTTAATTCCATACAAGAAAACAAACAGCAGAAAAAAATCACCCGTTAACGCGCATCAAATTTATTGTTACACGCCCGGAACAAAGTCCTTTTCTGAGCACCGCTATACATCGTCGTGAGCCCCCGGTAAATCACTCCGAGGGCTGACGGGCTGTCATAACCTGCTCCAGTTTCGTAATCTCATCGCGCAGATAAGCCGCTTTTTCATACTCCATACGCACCGCCGCCTCCTGCATTTCAAGGCGAAGTTCAGCCGCCATGGCATACCCTTCCGCCGGCGTCATGGACTCAAGCAGACCGGCAAGCATCCGTTCCGGTTTGGGCTCAAGGCCGAACCGCTTTCTGCGGTACCGCTCCTCCGCGTCAGCAACTCCGGTTGTATCGAGAATCTGGTCAACCGACTTGATGATTGAACGGGGCACAATGCCGTGCTCTTCGTTGTAAAGCTGCTGGATTTTGCGGCGACGGGCAGTTTCATCAAGCACCTCTCGGATTGACCGGGTCACGACATCAGCATAGAGCACAACAAATCCATCAACATTACGGGCCGCCCTGCCTGCGATCTGCATAAGCGAACGGGTATTGCGCAAAAAGCCCTCCTTGTCGGCGTCAAGAATCGCCACAAGGGAGACCTCCGGCAAATCAAGCCCTTCCCTTAGAAGGTTGACGCCGACAAGCACATCAATATCGCCAACCCTGAGCTCCCGGAGAATCTGAATGCGCTCAAGGCTCTTGATCTCCGAATGCAGATATCGCGACTTGATACCGGTTTTTCTGAAAAAATCGTGCAGATCCTCGGCCATTCTTTTCGTCAGGGTCATAACAAGTGCCTTGTTCCCATTGGCGGTGTGCAGGCGAATCTCGGCAAGAAGGTTGTCAATCTGCCCCTGGACCGGGCGAACTTCCACCGGAGGATCAAGCAGACCGGTCGGGCGCACAAGCTGCTCAACCACCACGCCACCGGAACGATTCAGCTCATGCTCACTCGGCGTTGCGCTCACACAGATAACCTGCGGCGCCATCTCCTCAAACTCCTCAAATCGGAGCGGACGGTTGTCGAGAGCTGAAGGGAGCCTGAAGCCGTGTTCAACAAGAATTGTTTTCCGTGAACGGTCGCCTCCGTACATACCCCGAATCTGCGGCAGGGTCACATGCGACTCGTCAATAACAACAAGATAATTTTCAGGGAAATAGTCGAGCAGGCAGTATGGCCTTTCTCCTGAATTGCGGCCCGAAAGATGACGGGAGTAGTTTTCGATGCCGGAACAGTAGCCAAGCTCCTTCATCATTTCAAGATCATAACGGGTGCGCTCCTCAAGGCGGCGGGCCTCAACCAGCCGGTTTTCCGCGCGAAACCAGTTGAGCTGTCCGGCCAGCTCATTTTCAATAGCGAGCATGGCCTCCTTGAGCTTCGCCTCTTCGGCAACAAACTGCCGGGCCGGATAGATAAAGGCATAATCATCCACACCAAGCACCTCTCCGCTGTGAATATCAAAGGTCTGCAAGCTCTCTATCTGGTTGCCAAAAAACTCGACCCTGAGCGCCAGCTCCTCATGTGCCGGAACCAGATCGATAATATCCCCCCTGACGCGGAACTTTCCCGGTGAGGGATCAATATCATCACGAATGTAGTGCAGGGCGATCAGCTCCTTGAGAAAGAGATCCCGATCCTTCTCCATTCCCGAACGCAGCTCCAGAATCTGGGCTTTCCAGTCTTCCGGAGATCCGAGACCGTAGATACAACTGACCGAACTGACCACAATCACATCCTTGCGTCCGCTGAGCAGAGAGCTGGTAGCACGAAGCCGGAGCCGCTCAATCTCGTCGTTTATTCGCAGGTCTTTGGCGATATATTTATCAAGCGCGGGAAGGTATGCCTCCGGCTGATAAAAATCATAGTAGCTGATAAAATACTCGACCGCATTATCAGGAAAAAACTGTTTGAGCTCCCCGTAAAGCTGGGCGGCAAGGGTCTTGTTGTGACTCATCACCAGAACCGGCTTGTTGACCTGGGCAATAACATTGGAGATGGTAAAGGTTTTTCCCGAACCGGTCACGCCGAGCAGCGTCTGGTAAGGGTTTCCCGATACAACGCCCTCAGCCAAAGCCTCGATGGCTTTCGGCTGGTCTCCTGTTGGACTGTATGGACTGACAAGCCTGTATAGATCACTCCCCTGCATAAAAACTGACTCCCTTGATATTGTTTCCCGCGCTTTTGCTTACGGTGAGTACAAGAACTATTAATGGCGTTTGTTAGTTCTTCAAGAATCTTGTATAACAGAGTAATGAAAGCGATTGCTTTTGCAGAACTCCGCATGTAAAACGGCCCTTTCGAAAAGGAACGCCCGCTATCCGGAAAAAAGCTTCATCGGCATGGTTATTTTCTGTCAAGCTCATTGAATACGGTTGCAATTATGCACATTTAATCCCATTATTATAGTCTTTTCATGCCGGTAAATTTTCAAACGTTCATGAACAGTCGAATACCGATGCTCGCCATCGGAGTACTCTTTTTGCATTTAATTTCCTGTAAACCCATGATAAAAGAAACAAGTCACTATTCATACAAAACCGTTCAGGGCGACTCCCTCCATACCAGAATCTATACACTGAAAAACGGCTTGACAGTCTTCATGAGCCCCTACAGGGATGAGCCGAGAATCTACACCTCCATTGCCGTGCGTGCCGGAAGCAAGAACGACCCTGCCGAGACAACCGGACTTGCACACTATCTCGAACATATGCTCTTCAAGGGTACCGATGCCATCGGCTCACTTGACTATGAAAAAGAGCGCTCCGAGCTCGATAAAATCACTGCGCTCTACGAAGAGTACCGCTCAACCTCCGACCTCGACAAACGGGCGGCAATCTACCGCGATATCGACAGCATATCAAATGTAGCTGCCAGCTTCACCGTACCCAACGAGTATGACAAGCTGCTCAACTCCATCGGTGCCCAGGGCACCAACGCCTACACCTGGGTAGAACAGACCGTCTATGTCAACGATATCCCTTCAAACAAGTTTGACCAGTGGCTGACGATTGAAGCCGAGCGGTTCCGCAATCCGGTCATGAGGCTCTTTCATACCGAGCTTGAAACCGTCTATGAAGAGAAAAACATGACCATGGACAGCGACAGCCGCAAAATATGGGAAAATCTCTTTGCCGGACTCTTCAAAAAACACACCTACGGAACCCAGACCACCATCGGCAAGGCGGAGCATCTGAAAAATCCATCGATAAAAAATGTTATCGACTACTACCGCACCTACTACGTTCCAAACAATATGGCGCTCTGTATCGCCGGTGATTTCGATCCGGACGAAACAATAAAGCTCATTGACCGGAAGTTCTCGGTGCTGGAGCCGAAAGAGATCCCCCATTTCACGCCCGCTGTTGAGGAGGCGATCAATAAACCGACCGTCATCAAGGCCAAAGGCCCTGAATCCGAAGAGCTGGTTATCGGATACCGCTTCAACGGCATCAACAGCAGTGACGCCGATTATCTGACACTGATCGACAAGATACTCTACAACCAGACCGCAGGCCTTATCGACCTCAATCTTAACCAGCAGCAGAAGACACTTGATGCCGGTTCAATGCTCGTGATGATGAAAGATTACTCCGTCCACATCCTGAGCGGCAAACCAAGGGAGGAGCAGAGCCTTGACCAGGTACGGGCACTGCTGCTTGATCAGCTTGAACAGCTCAAGGAGGGAAAATTTCCCGACTGGATGCTTGAGGCTGCCATCAACGACCTGAAACTTGAAAATCTTAAACTCTACGAAAGCAACAGGGGCAGAGTTGAGGCCTATGTTGACTCCTTCATCTGGGGCATGCCGTGGGAAGAACACACCGGCCACATTGCCCGTCTCGAAAAAATCACCAAGGCTGATCTTGTAGCGTTTGCCCGTGAACACTACGGCCAAAATTATGTCACGGTCTATAAAGAGCACGGCAAGGCAAAAAGCGAAAAGAAGATCCAGAAACCGCCGATTACTCCGCTCAAGGTAAATCGCGACACCTCATCAAAATTTGCCGAAAAACTTCTGGCAGAGAAATCAGCAAAGACCGAACCGGTGTTTCTCGACTACCGGAAGGATATCACCTTTGAGGATCTCAATCCGGAGATAAAGCTGCACTACCTGCAAAACCATGAGAACGAGCTCTTTTCGCTCTATTATGTGTTCGATGTTGGTAAAAACCACAGCCGCAAAATTAATCTTGCACTCGACTACCTCTCCTATCTCGGAACCTCGAGCCTCACCCCGAAAGAGTTCAGCCAGGAACTCTATAAAATCGGTGCAAGCTTTTCCGCCTTCACGGCCGATAACTATGTTTACCTGAAACTCTCGGGACTCGGAAAGAACGCCCCTGCAGCCATCCGACTGCTTGAAACACTGCTTGTAGATGCAAAGCCTGACGAAGAGGCGCTTGAGAAGCTCAAAGCCGGTGAATTGAAAGAGCGGGCTGACGACAAACTGTCGAAGAAAAAAATCCTCTTCGAAGCCATGACCAACTATGGCAAATATGGTGCAACATCTCCATTCACCAATGTACTCAGTGATGAGGAGCTTGGAAAGGTTACATCCAGTGAGCTGCTCTCTGAACTTCAGGATCTCCAGCAGTACCGTCACCGTGTACTCTACTACGGCCCGGCCACAGCGCAGGATGTGCTTTGCGAACTTCGTTCAGTACGCCACTATCCGGCTACATTCAAAACCCCACCGGTATCTGACCCCTATCAGGAACTCGAACAGAAGGATAACCAGGTCTATGTGGTCGATTACGATATGACCCAGGCAGAGGTGATCATGCTGACACGCGATGAGCTCTACGATCCATTGCAAGTCCCACTGGCAACCTTCTTCAACGAGTACTACGGCGGAGGAATGTCGTCAGTGGTCTTCCAGGAGCTTCGTGAAGCCAAAGCCCTTGCCTACTCTGTTTTTTCAGTCTACAAGGCGCCAAAACAGAAAGAGAAACACAACTACATGGTGAGCTATATCGGAACCCAGGCCGACAAGCTGCCGGAAGCGCTCGAAGGGATCAATCACCTCATGAACGATCTGCCGAAATCACCCGAGCTCTTTGCTTCAGCCCAGAACGGCATTCTGCAGAAAATCTCCACCGAACGGCTCACCAGAACCGAGGTGCTCTTTAACTATGAAGATGCTGTCAGAATGGGCCACAACCATGATATCAGAAAAGATATCTATCGTGAGGCGGCAACCATCAGCCTGAATGATATCGAAGCCTTCCATAAAAAGCATTTGCGAAACAGAAACCATGTCATGCTGGTGCTCGGCAAAAAAGGGAACCTCGATATGGAAACCCTGAAAAAGTACGGAACGGTTAAAGAGCTGACTTTGAAGGATATTTTCGGTTATTAGATGGCAGCGCTCATGACGATTTATAGCGGCACAGAGGGAGAGTTAGTTCATTTTCGATATAAGGGCGCCTCTATTTATTGTCGTGAGAAGCCCGAGGACAAGGCGGATGGAGCACAGAAACCGGAGTGTACAAGTAGTACATGAGGATTTCGAGCACCACCCAACGCCGTAATCGGGTTTCGGAATAAATAAATAGAGGTGCCCATAACGCATGAAAATTCTTGACCGCTACATATTCAGGCAATTTGCAAAGGCGTTTATCTTTACCTCAACCACCTTTGTTTTCCTGTTCATCCTCATCACCATGGTAGAACACCTTGATGATATGCTGGGCAGGAATCTCTCCATCTTCCAGATAGTCGGCTACTACCTGCTCTCAATACCCTCAACCATTCTGGTCACCGCTCCGGTCAGCTCCCTGCTTGCATCAATACTGGTGGCAGGCAGGCTATCGGCATCAAGCGAACTCTCTGCAATCCGTTCGGCGGGGGTCAGCATGCGCCAGATCCTCTACCCTTTTCTGGCCGGAGCATCACTCATCTGTATGGTAAACCTTGTCAATGCCTGCTGGATAGCCCCGGCGGCCTTTGGCGGCATAGCACGTTTTGAGCGGGAGCATTGGTCCAAAAACCCCGGACAGCAGCGTGATAACCGGAACATGCACCTTATCGAGAAGGGGAACCGGATTGTCACCATCGGAAGTGTGGCAAATGATGACTCAACAGCGAAGTCGGTCTCAATCGAAGAGTTCAGCGGTGCGCACCTCAACTCACGCATTGATGCACCTTCAATGAGCTACAATTCGAAGAGCGGAGAGTGGATCTTGCAGAACGCTGCAATCCGTTCATTCACTCCCGGAAAAGAGCTGTTCAGCTCTATGAGCCTCATGCCGGTCAAACTCTCGATCTCACCCCGTTCGCTGCAGGAGTTCAATCTGCAACCCGATGAGATGAACGTCAACCGCCACTACCGCTACCTGACAGAAAAACGGCAGGCAGGAATTGCAGGTCTAGACCGCTCGGCAGTCAAGTTCTACACCAAGCTCTCACTCCCTTTTGCCTCGCTCATCGTCATGCTGATCGGCGTACCGCTCTCGGCCAAAAAAAAACGGGGTGGGCTTGCCTCTGAAATCACCGTTGCCCTTTTCTTCGGTTTTCTCTTTATCGGATTGCAAAAAACCATATCCATAGCCGGATACCAGGGCGCAATCAATCCCATGCTCGCTGCATGGCTGCCGAACATCATCTTTCTCATTGTCGGATACGTGATCTATAAAACCGCAATCGACTGAGCCACATGCCTGCACTTAATCCTCCCGTTATCGTGCTGATGACCGATTTTGGTCTCAGAGACAGCTATGTCGGGCAGATGAAAGGGGTCATTCTCTCCATCGCTCCCGATGCGAGAATCATTGACCTCACGCACGAAATTTCACCCCAGAACATTGCTCACGGAGCCTTCATCCTCGAAAAATCATCCGGTTATTTCCCCGCAGGCTCCATATTTGTTTCGGTGGTTGACCCCGGTGTAGGCACCTCACGAAACGCCATTGCCATCCAGACAGAGAGCGCAATCTGGCTCGCCCCTGACAACGGCCTGCTCAGCTCGATTCTTCAAACCAGAAGAGTCACCGTGGCTGTCTCCATCACCGAGAGCAAATACCTGCTTCCGGTACGCAGCTCAACCTTTCACGGCAGGGATGTTTTTTCTCCCGCCGCAGCGCACCTTGCATCCGGCGTTCCGATACAGAATCTGGGCAAATCTATCGATCCGGCAACGTGCATAAAAATCCCGATGCCGGAGTGCCATACCCTCGATAACGGCAAAACCTGGGAAGGAAGCATCATCTACACCGACCACTTCGGCAATCTGGTCACCTCACTCGACACCCAGCTCCTTGACAGGTCAAAAAAGTGGCATGTTCATGCCGGAAACCACCGCCATCCACTTGCCCGCACCTACGGCGATGCCGCCGACCAGCAGCCGCTCGCCTACACCGGCAGCTTCGGCACCATTGAGATCGCCATCAGAAACGGTAACGCCCGCGAGACTTTGGGACTAAAGGATGGAGACCCGGTCAAAGCCGAGAGCACCTGACTCAGCCCGGAAGAGTCCGAATACATAGAGAGCAGAGCTAATGATCGTCTTAAGGGTTCCGGGAACGCGGCTGATGATGACTATTCTGAGGGAAACCCGGAGAATTCGACATTTCTGCGCAAGGGCAATCACCCATCAAAGGAATAAACACTCCTGAAACCCTTTTCAGTTTTCCGAATTGATAAGCACAGCCTCCCCCATCTTTCCGACACGTTCGTATGAGGTCTTGTTGGGTGAAAGAGGTGAACGGAGTACACGGACGGGACGGGCTTTGGCACTGATGGTGGCATCCATGTCGGAATCGGCATCACCGTAATAGATCGTCACCTGTTTTGCCGATATGAATGCTGTTTTAGGCTTATCACAGGTAAAAACAACATCCGGCTTTGCTATCCGGAAACTCTGCATCAGAATCTTGGGCACAATGGAAACCTTCGAGCTGTCGCGGGCGGTTATGAACACGATTTTATCTCCTCTGCGGGAATGCATGGCAATCAACTCGTAGCCGGATCTCTTGGGCAGGCTGAAGTTGTCGAACTGGCCGTTCATGTCGCTCCAGAACAGCGGGGAGGTCAACGGACTCACTCCGTATTTGTTCGTACCATTCGGCCCATCCTTGTTGGTCATGCCGTAGTAAAAGCCGGGGCTGGAAAATAGAACAGTGTCGTCAATATCGAATCCTGCGACCACCGGAGTTGCGGGAAGGGATGCCTGAATCTCGGCAACGGTCACATATTTGATTGATTCCTTGCTCGTGCAAGCCGTTCCGGCCGTGAGGAAGAGCAGGATAAACGCTGCTCTGAAGTGTCTGGTCATAATGTGCATCTCCATGTTTTAGCCTCCCCGTTGTTCCTGAAAGGGAGCGATATGAGAGCCGTTCTTTTCTACTGCTATTTATCGATTCTACGCCGGTTTTACAAGATCAACAAAATCGTTGCCACAGGGTTTTATCGAAGGCTTCAGGGCCAGGAGGGGGCGGGTTTGCGGGCCCAGACCCAGGCGATGAAGTCGGTCATCGGCGGATCAATACCAAGTTCACAGAGGCGGGAGTTAACCTGACCTCGGTGGTATGAGCTGTGGGCGGTTACCTGCATGAGGGTTTGACCGAGCGTCGGATTGGCAACCTCGAACCCAAGCGAGCGGCTTATCATACCTGCCCAAGGCAGAAGAGTGATCCGGTCAAGATCATCCTGCGAAAGTGTGTTTTGAAACTCCTGAATCTCCCTGTGCAGTGACTTGGCAAAAGCTGCCAAGTCGGAAGCGTTCATCAAGTCGGTTGCATGCGGGTTGACAGGCTGATTCTTCCAGACATCAAAAAAAGCCTTCTGAACCAGATGAATATGCCGGAGCCTCTTCAACAACACCTCATCCTCTTCCGCCTCTACTCTCCCCACAATCGCCGAAAACACAACACTGTCTGCCCACTCCATATGCTGCGTCAGCTCGGATATGATTGCTTTTGCGTCCATGATAAATCTATTACAAGTGAGTACAAGGCGATACAGCCAATGTTCAACGTATGGCAGCGAAAGAACAAACGCTCCAAGGTTATTCTTTTCCAAACCAAATCTCTAAAGTACCTGGCTTTGCGGAAAGACCTGGCTTCACAACATAGACGTTCAGCTTAGTTGCTTGGGTGACAATAGCGGCAAGATCTTCGGCACGAGATAAATCGGAGTCATGAAAATACCGAATTTGATTCCGCTTTGGCATAGTACTCATAGCCATCTTCTCAATGTCTGGAGTAAGTATTGATTTACTAAGAAGAAAATCCCTTAAAGTATCGGCAACCCCCTGTTGATAGCGGTTACTGCTGTCAACCTGTATATAGACAACGGTATCTTTAAAAGAAGTATAAGACACTACACCCCCTGACCTAGCTAGCTTTGCATCCACTGCACTGTTATCGATCTGTTGAATAACTTCCGCGGTGAGCTCCCCTTTGTCCGTTGGAGGCCTTATTTGCACTGCGACAGCCTCAACCGCCTTATTCACAGCTTTGAATATTGGTCTATCGCCACTCTTGTCAGTGCGTTGAGATACCTCTTCGAGTGCCTTGAGTGCAGCCCGAGATGCTTCGAACTTTCCGGGTTCACTCGCACTGAGATTTGCAATAAAAGGTGCAAGCAATATGGCATCTTCCCGAGCTTGTGCCTGCCTGTGTTGAAACTCAAGTTCACTCTCTGGCGTAAAGAAAGCCTGAATTGTGGGGTAAATTGTTGCGAAGCTTGCTCCAAACACAAATACGAAGAGGGGCGATTTCACTATTTCGTTCGCAATTGTGAATACTCGCTTGCTCGGAGAAGTCGGCTCCAGTTTTTCTTGCTTCAAAACATCTGTTGTCTCCTTTTTCATTCAGAAACCTCTCTCATTTACATTCAGGTATAAGAATAACAAACAGCAGTTAATTATAAACTCGACTGGACGGCTGATCAAACCCTTTGACAAAGTCATTAGGAAAATGACTGTTTGCGTCAGAAAATGAAACTCTCAGCCTTTCACATTCAGGTTCTCCTCAATCACAGAAATAAAAAAAGCGAGGGCCTCTGTTGACCATAGAGTGAATGATTCCTTGTGTATCCTGTTACCCCAGCGATGCTAACTGGAAATGCATACCATCCTGCTTGCCCCATTCTCCACCCCAGTCAAAACCTGCATCCTTGAAACAGTCAACCAGAGCAGAGGACATTGTCGGCTGCTTCCCAAATCCATTCCAGGCGGCATTGACATCAATCGCAACACCCCAGGAATGGATTGATGCTGTTGATGCACCACGCTTTTTCCGCAAGTTAAAACAGCCATCCCAAGTCTTCAACTCATTGATCAGATTCCGGGTAATGACATTCGTAAAAGCATCTCGTAGCGGAGAAACCAAATCTCTATTGCAATAGATTTTCTTCGGAATGACCCCTATCTCAAGCTCCGCAGGAACATCCCACAACGTCATACTTTTTTCCAATTCCGGCGCTCCATATTTTGCTAAACAATCGCGGTGAGTAATCATGATCAGCTCCTCTATGGTAAAGGTTGAAAGGATTCTCTTTATTTACCAGACATTTAAAAAAAGGCCGGCTGAACCAGATGAATATGCCGTAGCTTCTTCAATAACACCTCATCCCCTTCCGCCTACACATTCCCCAAAATCGCCGAAAACACAACACTATCCGAAGTGATACAGAAAAAAGCAACCTCATCTGTTTATTATAAAAACACATTGAATCGTCTGTTGGCAAGTCAATAGTGCTATTCCCTGCATTCAGATGTTGCGCTGAAGGTCAACCGTCGTAAAAATACAGAAAATCCGAGTAAAAAGAACGAAAAGCTTATTTACCAAGCCTGCAACACATAATTCGAACGCCATTTCCGGAATTTGACGTCAGGAGGGAGTTTTGTAGATTTCGGGAGTTTTGTTTTTAACTCTTCATTCGGGCAAATCAGGGATGGATTATGATGACAAAGGGCTTTTTTCGGGCAAAGCGACACTCGCTTTTTCTGCTTGTATCAGTTCTCTTTTCTGTCAACGCGGTAGCGAAGCCTTCGATCTCGCAGGCGGATTTGCAGAAGAGGTATCAGATTGCCGTGGTTGATGCTGCAACCGCTGAGCCATCCGAGATTTCGAAAAACCTTGTAGCGGTTGTTCCCTCAAACCCGAAACTGATCTGGAAGAACAAGGGTGATGCAGAGAACGCACGCATACTTGTTGTCACCTGGACAAGCTATAACGGTTATGACGACAAAATCGGCCAGCCTGTGCCGCTTTCAAGAGAGGTGTGGGTAACAACCGCGCCGGAGATCAAAAACTTCTGCAAAACCCTGAAGAAAGATCGATCACTACGCCTTGAGCAGCTTCTCGGGCTGCCGCCGAATGCAGGAAAAACCAAGTTTGTGGAGATGTGGGTCAGACCCGCCGATCTCTTCAGACCGAGCGCCGACCCGGAGATCAGCGATGGCGAGGCCGAAACAGCGTTCCGGACAGCGAACCGCTTTGTAACGGTGAGCGCCGAATATATCAAGTGGTACAACGACCTGCAGCAGCAGTCCTACGGATCAGGCGGATATCCCTGGACCCGCCTCGGCTACACCTACGACTGGGGCAACACCCGCCGCCACATCGGCCTCAGCGAATTCGTCATCATCCCCGGCTCCACCGTCGAAATTAACTCCATCTCCCCCACCGCCAACTACTAACCCCATCCCCCACACACAGCGTCCCCACACAACTCGGGGACGCTCTCGACAAACTCTACTTACCCATCAAAACCACCAGTAAATCACCTCTCCACCCCCAACATAAAACCCATCTCATCAACCACAACCCCGATTCGGGGACGCTCTCGACTAACTCTACTTACCCGTAACCCGCTTCACAATCTTCTCCACAGCTCCCCCTGATATCCCAAGCAAACGCGCCGCTCCGGCATAGCTCATCCCAAGCTCACACACATAATCCACGGCAAGCTTTTTCCGCAACAATGCACACTCCCGCGTTCGACTCCCTCCCTGCAATGCCTGCACCTTTATCCCTGACTCCTCACAAGCCTGCTGCAACCTTTCTGCGGCATCAACTTCCATGGAAACCGCCGGAAGTCGTTCTTTTACGGAATCTTCAGCTTCATCAAGAATCTCACGAACAAAATCTCCACTGCCCAAAATCCGCTCATCACTGAACTGCTTCTCTCCCCGTTGCCTCAATGACTTAACCTCCGACCATCCGCCTATCGAACGGATCAGCCCGCCCCCGGTCAGTTCCGGCTGACTGCCAACGCCACTCTCGGTTGTAACAAACTCCAGGTATGCTTTCCGAGCTGATGATTCTCGTTCTCCGAAATACCCGAGCACATACTCTCTATCCTGCCACTCATACCGGATCCTGCTCATCACTGCTGCATGACCGCTCCACCGATAACGCTCAAGCTCTTCAACAGAGCCTACAAGTCCGGCTCGCAGCGGATTGAGATGAATGTAACTGACCAACCTTAGAAAGTAGGGCTCTTCTTCGCAGACAATCGATTTATACCTGTTCTGGAAAAGATGACCATGCCTATTGTGCGTGCGGTTGAAGCCTGCTGCATAACAAGTTAACAGCTTGCGCATGAAGGTTGACAAACCTGCCGCTCCGCTTCTCAGAAGGATATGCGCATGGTTGGTCATCAGCGCCCAGGCGTATATTTTCGTTGCGGTTGCTGTAGCTATTTTCCCCATCCGGGAAACAAAAAAGGCTCGATCAGCATCATCGAAAACAATGCTGTTCCCTTCAATTCCTCGCACCATAACATGATGCAGTGTCCCCGGTGCATCCAGTCTCGCTCCTCTCGGCATGGCAGTACCTTATCTGAATTTATAAAGATTCAGTATCAAAATATTACATCATAAATACAAATTAAAATTATAAAGTAGAGTTAGTCGAGAACGTCCCCTCACTTTGAGGAGGATAAAAAAAAAGGCACCGGGGTTGATTCCGATGCCTTTAAATTATTGTCAACTTTCAGTTCGAAGGGTGTGGAATTCATACAATCTCAACCAGTTCGATCTCGAAGGTGAGTGTCTGGCCGGCAAGTGGATGATTGGCATCAAGCGTAACGGAGGTATCGCTGATATCAACCACCATCACAATGGCCTGCTGTCCATCTGTAAGCCCGACCTGAAGCTGCTGACCGATTTCAAGCTCCATATCGGCAGGAAAGCGTTCACGGTCAACATCGGTGACCAACTCTTTACTGTGAACACCATAAGCATCTTCGGCAGCGATAACAGAAACCCTGACCTCTCCGGGAGCCATATCCATCACGGCGATATCGAAGCCGCGAATGACCTGGCCACCGCCGATGGTAAACTCAAGCGGTTCACGATCAGCCGATGTGTCGAACATCGTGCCATCATCAAGCGTTCCTGTATAATGTACTTTTACGATATCTCCCTGTTTGGCTTGAGCCATGCGTTCCTCCTTTTTAGACTGATCAAAACATTTATCTGATTGCAAAACCCGGATCTCTGCCGGCAGGCGCTCAACTTTCCCGCAAAGGAGAAACAGATAACCCGGCGCAGGCAACGATCAAAATAGTCTGCGAAGCTAAGGGAAAAAAACAAAAAATCCACATTTTTTTATAGTCAACCCGGCGGCATATTCCTCTCCATCTCCATCCTCAGTTTCGGCAATCCTTCGGGGAAATTGGTTCGAAGAAACTCGATAAGCGCTTCCCGCACAAAGCAGCGAAGCTCCCAGAGATCCGATGAGTTGGCTGCACTGACGAGCGCACGCATCTGAACCGACTTATCGGTGGTATTGGTCACGTGCAACTTGACAACCCGCTTGTCCCAGAGCGGCGTCAATGTGACAATGCGCTCAAGCTCTTTTCGGATTGTTTCAGGGGGAATGAGGTAATCCATTGAAAAAAGAACCGTTCCGAGAAGCTCCGGCGAGGTTCGGGTCCAGTTCTGAAAGGGACGATCGATAAACCAGGTTATAGGAACAATCAGCCGCCGCTGGTCCCAAAGCTGAACCACAACATAGGTAAGGGTAATCTCATCAATCCTCCCCCACTCATTTTCAACAACAACAACATCACCGATGCTGATCGGCTGGGTTATGGCGATCTGGATCCCCGCCACAAGGGTAGCCAGACTCTTCTGTGCGGCAAAACCGAGTATGACACCGGCAATACCAGCCGAAGCCAGAATGCTCAGACCCACCTGACGAACCGTATCAAAAGTCATCAGTACCGATGACACAGCAAGAAGAACAATAAGGACATTGAGAATCTTGCGCGCAAGGCTGACATGGGTTGATATTTTTCGGGCTGCCTCATTTTCCCTGACTTTGCCTGAATAATATTGCAGAACAAAGTGCTCAAAAACCCTGAACAGTCGCATCATAAACCATGCGATCCCGATAACTGCGATAATAAGCAGTGTATGACGGAGAATTTCATGCAACTCCGCTGAGAGCGAAATGGAGTGCAGCAGTGCGGAAAGAGCGATGAGGCTGACGAGCAGCCGGAAGGGCCAGGCCATCAACTCATAGGGAATAGTGATCCCTTTGAGGGAAGAGCGGACAGCGGCAATGAGTTTGCGAAAAAGCGTGTTCGCCGCCAGATAAAAAATGATAAAGGCAAGCAGAAAAATAACTGCCGGAATAATGTATGGGCTCTGAAACGAGTTCCATAATTCCGCTACACTGTCCATAAGCATGCAACTATTGGCTGATACTGGGCCAGGCGGCCCGGATATTCTGATTTCTTATCCCTTCAGCCTTGCAAATTCACTCTTTGAACGGCTGACACAATCCTCAATAGCCATACCGCCAAAATAGTTACCGGTCAGGAGCAGGTTCTTTTTGCCGGTAAGCATGGTATCCATCCTCTCCAGCCACTGATGATGCCCGAGACGGAGGGTCGGTACCGTATTGATCTTAGACTCAGTATGCTCAATTTTGGACATGCTGACTCCGAGTACATCGGTAATCCGGGCTCTTTTGGTCTTGTCGTCAAGCCCCGGTTTGAAATGAAAGGTAAAACCGCGAAAATTTTCGTCAGAAACCGTGTCGCGCGATACAACCGAATAGAAGATGTCATTCGGAGAGATAAGCGCAGCAACCGGTTTAAGTGAGATATGCTCCTTCTTGACAATGACGCCTATAGAATCAACCTCGGCAGCTTTGAGCTGACCAAGATGGTTGGCAATATCCGGGTTGATATCACGCAACAACGAGGAGGAGACTGCTGATGGAGTGGCAAGGACAAGCGTTTTTGCTGAATAAGCACCATCATCATCAGCCCTGATGATATAGCGGCCATCGACATACTCAATCGAATTTACATCACGGCTTGTAAAGATGTTCAGACCGTTTGTGGCAGCAATCACCTTTGCCACGCTCTGGAGACCGTGATTAAAGGTATAATTTTTAAGCATATCCTTTCGCTTCTCCCTGCTTTTGAACATCATGTCGGCAGGAAAATCGTCTGTGGGCTGTGAAGGTACTGCATTAAAAAAGTGGCTGACCACATCCTTGTAGTTCTTCTCCCCGACAATCCTTGAATAGTAGGACTTAACGCTTTCGCCGGTTTTCTTGAGCTTGAAGAGGTTCGGTGCGGCAAAAAGCAGTTCCGGGATATTGAGCTGGGAGACAATCGACTTGACTTTGCCGTCAATAAAGAGAGAGAAAGGAACCTTTTCGCGGGGAATAATCGTATTGGTGATTCCGCTCTCTTCAACAATATCAAGCAGATTCTGATAAGAGCTGTAACAGGTGTGTGCACCCAGTTCCAGCCAGAATTTCTTCCCGTTTGCATTGTACTGGTGGGAAGAGAAAGAACCTCCGGTAGTGTCGTTTTTTTCAAGCAGCGTCGTTTTCAAGCCAGCTTTTACACAATAGTAAGCAAGACTAAGGCCACTTATACCGCCGCCGACAACAACGACATCGTTTTGCATCATAAATGCCAAGGTATTTCAGAGTAAAGGAGTTAACAAAACAGGAGAGGCCTGATAAAAAAACCTTCCACCTCTATATAAGGCACTATACAAAATTTTAGGGATCAATTTAGCGAAATCAGTAAAGAACACCGATGAAAAAATGAGCATTTCCCTTAAGCCTGCTTTTCGTCGTCACGATAGTTCTGCGAGTAGCGCACATAATTTTCCGGTGACTCCTCGATATTTCGCCGTTCTGCTTCTGTTACAGGCCTCATAACCTTGGCAGGAACTCCGGCAACCAGCATTCCGGAAGGCACGGTAAAACCCTGCCTGACGAGCGAACCTGCTGCAACAATTGACCAGGGCTCAACAATGCAATCATCAAGCAAAACTGCACCCATACCGATCAGCACATAATCCTTGACCGTACAGGCATGCAGTACAGCACCATGACCGATCGTCACACAGTTACCTATGTTCAACGGGCCGGTATCGTGCGTCACATGAAGGGTTGCATTATCCTGCACGCTGGTTTTTTCTCCTATGCGGATCGGGCAGACATCCCCCCGCACCACGGTATTGAACCAGATACTTGAATGTGCACCAATCTCGACATCACCAATAACAAATGAACCTTCGGTCATAAAAACCGTTTCATGCAACTTCGGCCATACCCCCTTGTAAGGCATTACTTTTCCCATACAGCAGATCATTAATCTTGAAAAAAACGGTTACGACTCCCGAGTACATCCATAAGTAGTAGCAAAAAAAGGCGTTGTCCCACATGAAAACCCTGAACAGCAAAAAAACAGGTTCAAAGTACCGGTCAAACAGAATTTTCGGGCAACCGTACCTTTTGGTAATATGAAAAAGTTTGATCAATTTAAAGTGTTATGGTTTTTCCTCCATGCAGGAATTTTTCATACCACATCAGTTCCCGTTATTCTTTTTGTAGGGTCCCGTTTCTTCATGAGAGGTCAGCTCAAAGTTCTTCAGAGGAACTAAAATCAACAGATTTGTATTTATTAAACATCCGATACCCGTCCGCAGGCTCTTTGAGCTTGCATGAATGGCTATGCGTCGAAACCTGTTTAATGCGTTGGCACTGACCTTGAAGGGATACACTCCGGTTTCTGTGCTCCGTTCGCTTTGTTATCGGGCTTCTATTCTAAAAGGAAATAGAGGCGCCCTTGTAAGACCTGCGAACGTTACAATTGTGATGACCGAGATAAACAAATTCAACTCCTGACAGTGCGCCTGAACACCAGACTATATTTATTGCCTGCCGGTTCCCCTGGCAACTGCATCTCTTTGCGGAGCTTGGGCTGTTCACTTTTTTTTGCCCTGCTCATCATCACCTTGTCAGAACAATCGCTTCATGCCAATCCGGGGAATCGGGCTGTGGCCAGAACAAGATCTCAGCATGGAGCGGATACTCCGACGTATGGAGCAGTCAAAACCGCTGTTGAAGTGTTCCGGCAAGCATCAAAAAGCGTTGTAGCCATCTATAACTATGGTGACAGTGGTACCCTGCAAAGTCTGGGCAGTGGTATTGTACTGCCATCAGGCGATGTTGCAACCAATTATCATGTGATAGAAAAAGCCGGCAGGCTGACGGTAATCTATCAGGGAAAAGAGTATCCGGCTAAACCGCGATATATCGACCGATTCAGGGACGTATGCTCCCTTGACGCTCCCGGGCTGCAAGCGTTGCATGTCAGATTGGGCAGTACAAAGATTCTCAATGTCGGTGCAAAAGTCTATGCCATCGGCTCCCCGAAGGGGCTGGAACTCACCTTTTCTGACGGACTGATTTCCCGTTTGCGTGAAGTGGATAAAGGATACTATATCCAGACAACGGCCCCGATCTCGGTTGGATCAAGCGGAGGTGGACTCTTTGATGAAAATGGCCGGCTGATAGGCTTGCCAACCTATTTTCTCAATCAGGGTCAGCAACTGAATTTTGCGCTCCCGGTAGAGTGGATTACCGATCTGCCAAACCGTCATGCCATTCAAGCCAAAGCAAATGGAGTTGAAACCGAATGGTTGAATAAAGTGAATACCGAAGAGGAACAACAGGATTGGGGATCTCTTCTTGATATCTGCAAACGCTGGTCAGCAGCACTTCCTCAAAACTGTTCAGCCTGGAGATATTTAGGGTTTGCCTATATCCAGAACGGGGACTTGCCAATGGCTATCGCTGCTTATCAGGAAGCTGTACGGATAAATCCGGGTGATGCTCACTATTGGTCTGATCTTGGCGCTGCCTACGGGCGTGCAGGTCAGCAGGCAAATAAGATTGCTGCCTACGAGCAGGCCGTCACCATTGACCCTGATTCAGAAAACAGTTGGATCAATCTTGGAGTAGCCTATCTCGATAATGGCAATAGCGAGAAATCCATCAGCGCCTATCAGCAGGCCGTTCGAATAGCTCCGGATAATGTCGGATCATGGACTCAACTTGGTATTATCTATGGCAGAAATGACCAAAAAGAGAAACAGATAGATGCATTCCGTAAAGCCGTACGGATAAATCCGGACTACAGCAATGCATGGCTCAATCTGGGATCAGCCTTTCAAAACACCGGTCAGTTTGCCAAGGCAATTGAGGCCTACCAGCAGGCTGTTCGCATCAATCCGGAAAATTCTGACGCCTGGATCAAACTTGGCTTTTCCTATCGCGATGCTACTCAGCTCTCAAAAGCACTTGAATCATATCAGCAAGCGGTAAAAATCAATCCTCAAAACTCAAATGCATGGGTCTGCCTGGGTGTTGCCCATGGTATGGCATATAATGAAACTGAAGAACTTGCTGCCTATCAGGAAGCTCTCCGCGTCAATCCGGAAAACAATATCGCCCTCTTTAACCTTGGGCATGATTATCTGGAGCACGGCAATCAAAATAAAAGCCTGGAGGTATACTACCGACTTAAACTGGTAAAGCCAGAGCTTGCAACTATTTTTTTTAATGATTTCAACCATCTTTTTTATCCGAATATCCCGCATTAAACTTGCCTGACGAAGTGATAATCAATGCGATCAAGGTATCACGGAGACCTTTTGACGGTATAAAATATTTTTTTATGACCCGGCTATTACTTAAATTGGTCTCAATAGCGGAGACAAACATCAAAAGCAATCAGGTATGAGCAATATAGCAGGAGTTTTCACCAACGGAGCCGAAGCTTACGGACGCCTCCTTGAAGTATTCATTGACGGGCATTGGTGGGTTGTCGGAGATGCTCTTGAAAATGTAGGCAAAGCAACCAAAAGGCTTGGAGCCAATGCTTATCCCCAGCTTTATGGCGGCTCGGCGTCCTCAGGTTTGAGAGGATCCTCCCCGGAGAAAGCCGGTTTTGCAAAGCCTTGCAAGGAGATCACAAGTCGCTTTGATTAAGCTTCCAGCCTGATCAAATTCACAGTATTTTAAAAACGGAGCTCCGGCTCCGTTTTTTTGTTTCCCCTCTTTTCTGGCAACATTACACATACCAGTGCACCTCTCATATCTTTTCATCTGATTTTTCCTGTACATTGTACATTATAGCGACAGGAGCGCGAAAGCAACCGGATATCACTATTTCTGTACAGGCATGAAAGCAACACTGAGCTGCAGCGGATTAAAAAAGATCTACAATAAGCGGGAAGTAGTCAAAAGCTCATCCATTGAGGTAAAACAGGGGCAGATTGTCGGCCTGCTCGGACCAAACGGTGCAGGAAAAACCACAACATTCTATATGATTGTCGGGCTGGTACGCCCGGACGGTGGCGATGTTTTTCTTGATGCCGTAAATATTACCCGCATACCGATGTACAAGCGCGCCCGTCTCGGTATCGGCTATCTACCCCAGGAAGCCTCGGTATTTCGCAATCTGACAGTCGAAGAGAATATCCTGAGCGTACTTGAATTCACACCCCTTTCAAAACCGGAACGACAGGAAAAAACCGACAGGATGCTTGAGGATCTCAACATTGCCTCTATCCGCAAAAACATGGGCTACACTCTTTCTGGAGGTGAGCGCCGACGGACGGAAATAGCGAGGGCACTGGCACTTGACCCTAAATTCATTCTGCTTGATGAACCATTTGCCGGAGTGGATCCTATTTCCGTAGAGGATATCCAGCAAATTGTTGAAGGACTGGTCAAGCGAGATATCGGCGTTCTCATCACCGATCATAATGTGCATGAAACGCTCTCCATAACCAGCCATGCATACCTGCTCTTTGAAGGAAGCATCTTCATGCATGGAACCCCGGAAGAGATCGCTGACAACCCGGAAGTCAGAAAAATGTATCTCGGCGAAAAATTCAGCCTTGACCGCTACTGAGCTCGCCCGCTATAACTGATCTCTCTGTTTTGCATAACAACATGAGGTGCCTGTGATTCAATGGCAAAGAGAGAAGAGCCTCCAACATAAATATCTCAATGCATCATGAAACTTTAAGAGGTAAAGTTCTGGTTTCAAAAAGAAAAGAAGGCTTTGTTGATTGTCGTGATGAAGAGATAGAGCGTACCTCCTTAAGATTCACGATGCTCCTTCCGTTTTTTTTTCGAAAGAGAAATCGTTAAACGATTCACCGGAGGCTATAGCGCAATGCACATTCTTTTGATCTATCCGGAATTCCCCGATACCTTCTGGAGCTTCAAGCATGCCCTGAAATTTGTCAATAAAAAAGCCTCGCTTCCACCACTCGGCCTCCTCACGGTTGCCGCAATGCTGCCTGAAAGCTGGAAAAAGAAGCTGGTAGACCTTAATACTGATACGCTCCGTGCTGATGATGTTGCATGGGCTGACATGGCATTTATCAGCGCTATGGCTGTACAGCAGGAATCAGCGCGCAAGATTATCGAACTCTGCAACAATGCCGGATTGACTGTAGTTGCCGGGGGGCCGCTCTTTACATCAGAACATGAAGCTTTTCCGGATGTTGATCATTTTGTGCTGAACGAAGCCGAGCTTACCCTCCCCCCCTTTCTTGAAGATCTGACAAACGGATCACTAAAAAAATTTTACACAACGACCCACTTTCCGGATATCACACAAACCCCGGCTCCCCTGTGGGAGCTGCTCGACATGAATAAATATGCATCGATGGCCTTGCAGTTTTCGCGAGGATGCCCATACCAGTGCGACTTCTGCAATGTCACAGCTCTGCTTGGCCACAAAATCCGCTCCAAAACAAGCGACCAGATCATTACTGAGCTTGATGGCCTTCGCAGGCTTGGATGGCAGGACAGCATCTTCTTTGTCGATGACAACTTCATTGCGCACAAAACGTACCTGAAAAAAGAGCTGCTGCCCCGGCTAATCGAATGGCAAAAAGAGAGCAATAGTACAACCCGGTTCTATACCGAATGTTCAATCAACCTGGCGGATGACCACGAACTGATGTCGCTCATGGCGGATGCCGGATTTACAATGGTCTTTGTCGGCATTGAAACTCCGGATGATGCCGCACTCCATGCCTGCGGCAAACAGCACAACACCTCAAGGGACATGCTCGCAAACATTAAAAAAATCCAGCAGGCAGGAATGGAGGTACAGGGGGGCTTTATAGTCGGTTTTGACACCGATACCCCTTCCATATTCCAAAAACAGATTGAATTCATCCAGAAGAGCGGTATCGTTACCGCCATGGTTGGAATACTCCAGGCCCTACCCGGAACCAGGCTTTACGACCGCATGCAGAAGGAGGGGCGACTGCTGCACAACTCAAGCGGTGACAATGCCGACAGCAACACTAATATTGTGCCAATCATGGAGCTTGAGCTGCTGAGAAAAGGCTATACCGACATGATGAACCAGCTCTACTCTCCACAATATTACTACAGACGGATCCGGACACTCCTCAGTGAATACCGGCCTCCTCGCTTTAAAAGAAGAGTCCGGTTCAATGACATCATGACCTTTGCACGCACAACGCTGCTGCTCGGTGTGGTAGGGCGTGAACGGTTCCACTACTGGAAGATGCTTATCTGGACATTTTTTAACCGGCAGCATGCTCTGCCGCTCGCTGTAACGCTTGCCATATACGGCCACCATTTCCGCAAGGTTTGTCAGTTGCACCTTAAGGAGAGAAGAAGAGAAACAGCATAAAAGCACCTCTATTCATTTGTTACGCGATTCGATTGCGTCGTTGGGCGGTGCCCGTGAGCAGGATGAAATATGTCGTATATAGAGTGCATCTATATAATCTTTTTAATTTCTCTTGCTTCTTGAAATAATAAAGTGTACAATATGGAGCATGGCCAACGGTTGGCCTGAAAACTTTCAAGTGATTTGTGCTTTTGGTTATTTGATAGTCTTTCTCTCTTGATAAAAGCACAAACTATTATAAGAATATGAATATTTACATTGGCAATCTTGATTACAGCGTAACCGAAGCTGATCTTCGTGAGACTTTCGGCGAATTCGGTGAAGTTGCAAGCGCAAGTGTCATCAACGACAAATTCACAGGCCGCTCAAAGGGTTTTGGTTTTGTTGAAATGCCTAACGATGCAGATGCTACTTCAGCAATCGCTGACCTCAACGACAGTGATCTGAACGGCAGAACCATCAAGGTTAACGAGGCTAAGCCCCGTGAAGAGCGTCCAGCTTCCCGCTCACGGTATTAAGCTTACCACTACGGATACTAAAAAGCTGCTGTTGCGAAACAGCAGCTTTTTTTTTGCCCCTCACTTTCGGTGCATACCGTTATCTTTCCAGGATTTCTGAATCCGGAAGTACCGGCAGTTGCTTCTCATCTCTTTCGACTCTCAGTTTGCCGGCCACTGTTTGTTGCGTATCTTGACAGGAAAGCCTTTACCCCTCGAACCTGATACCCTTCATGACAGCCCGACACCTGCTTTTCGAGTCCGACGGCGGATTTATCCGCATCCCGATATGGGGCCACATTCCCCTCAGCGGACCGATGAAAAAAATCCTCTCTCACCCTTCGTTCCTTCGGCTTAAAGGGATCCGCCAGCTCTCATTCTCCCAGCAGGTCTACCCTGGAGCAACGCATACCCGCTTTGAGCACTCCATAGGGGTCTATCATCTCATGAAGCTGATTCTGCAGCGGATGCTGACAAGCAAACTTGCGCTCACTCTTCAGGATGAGAACTTCAAATTTGATGACCATAACTGCCGGGTACTGCTCTCGGCAAGCCTGCTGCACGATATCGGCCACTTTCCCCATGCCCATATCATTGAGGAGCAGATTCCGGTAATAGGAGGTGAACCGGTATTTTCACATCACGAGGATCTCTGCAGCTACTTCATTTACGAGGAGCATCCCGGTATCGCAACAATAGCTGAAATTCTGAAAGAGGAGTGGAAGGTCAATCCCGAAGAGGTGATCGCGCTTATCAAGGGAGGCTCTGAAACCCGATTCGGAAAACTGATCAGTGGAACACTTGATCCCGACAAGATGGACTATCTGATGCGTGACGCGCATCACTGCAACATTCCTTATGGAAGCATTGATATTGAACGACTGATCGAGTCTTTTGTACCTGATCCGGAGCGGGAGCGGTTCGCCATTACCGAAAAAGGAATTGCACCGCTTGAAAGCCTGCTCTTTGCCAAATACATGATGATGCGCAACGTCTACTGGCATCATACCAGCAGGGCACTTTCGGCAATGCTTCGCAGACTTTTGCAGGATATTTCCGGTGAAGGGCTGCTCTCAGCCACTGCCATGCGGAATCTCTTCTACGGCAATGCGGACGACAGGGTCCTGCATGAACTGAAACAGCTTATGCAGGATAAAACACACCCGCTCATGGCACTCCTTGATGACATCATCATGCGAAGGGTTTACAAGAGGGCAATCACTGTTCAGCCCTACATCAAAAACTCTTCACAGGCTGATGAGCGATGGTTTATCTATAACAGCGATAACAAAATGCGCCGACAGAAAGAGCTGGAGATCTGTGACTTCCTGAATAAACGCTTTCATCTTGACCTGAACGGCCACGAGGTTTTGATTGATCCACCGTCGAAAAAAGACATTTTTGACTATGCCGACCTTAAAGAGCTGAGAGTGTTACCAACCCGAACTGAACATATCCACTACTCCCTGCAACTTGATTCAGAATATGTTCGATTTGATGACTTGAATGAATCAGTTTTCCAGTCGGACTTTATTCTCTCGTTTGAACGTTATACAAAAAAATTCAGGCTGCTCTGCCGCCCTGATCTGACTGATCATATTGTAGCTGCCCGCGAAGAGATTATGTGTCTGCTTGCGAATGATCTTGACCTGTTTCGTCAAGGGCACCTCTAAAAATCTATTCTGCGCTTTGATTGCATCGCTGGGCAAACCCCGGTCAACTTAAGTGCGGATTAACTGAACTGCTTCCAGTTAATGACGGTATGAAAAAGAACCGCGATAACAAGCAGAGCGCTCAACCACACCTGGAGAGACTGGAACAGGCCGGTAACAACCGTCAATAAAAAGAGAAGACCGGTAATAACCGAAAGAATAAATGCCCCGATAGCAAAAAGGCTCACAGAGAATCTGGTGTTTATGTTCATCGTATCGTAAGTAATAATGAGTTAATACTCTTCCATCAACAGTTAATAAAGTACACCCGCGATTCCTAACAGAGTATAAATGAACCCTTAAATGTTGCTTAAAAACGCAGCATTACCGTTACAGGGCGCATCTGTTTATGGTTGTGAGAAGCTCGAGAAGAAGGCGGACGGAGCGCAGAAGCCGGGTTTCGGAACAAATAGATAGAGGAAAACACCAATCTGTACTTTATCTTTACACTACAGGAAAAAACAAAACATCACCAACTATGGAACAGCAGGACAAGTTTTATAAAGGTCTTTTTTTCGGCGCAATGCTTGGTGCTGCTGCCGGAACGATTATGGGACTGCTTTTCGCTCCGCACAAAGGGACGGAGACACAGCAAATAATTTCAGGCAAGGTAAAACATGCAATTGACAAGGCTTCCGAATTATACGAAAGCAGTGAACATGATGTTGCATACAATAACGATGCAAAAAAACGTTCACAGGAGATCATCGATACGGCAAGAGATGAGGCAAAAATCATACTAAACGAAGCCAACAGCATTATCCGAGAAATCAAAGGATATCCAAAAACCCAGGAAAACTGAGCAATGCTTACCTACCGCAGTGCAAACACTGCTGAAGGAAGCAGAAGTCGCCATGCAGTGCTTCTCCTGCACGCATTCCCGCTCTCGGCAGCCATGTGGCAGCCGCAGATCGAGGCGCTCGCTAATACAGGCTTTACCGTCATTGCGCCTAACGCTTATGGCATAGATGGATCGGAGGAGAAAGAGAGCTGGAACTTTACCGGTTACGCCCACGAACTTGCAGCACTTCTCGATTCACTCGGTATTGAGCAGGTAACGGTTGCAGGTCTTTCGATGGGAGGGTATCAGGCTTTTGAATTCTACCGGCTCTACCCTGATAAAACCGCATCTCTGATACTGTGCGACACAAGAGCTGAAAACGATGCTCCTGAGGCAAGAGCGGGACGAGAGGAGTTTATCCGGGCGGTTGAACAAAGGGGGGCAAATGAGGCCGCAGAAAGGATGATACCCAACTTTTTCTCTCCCTCCACCTACACCGAAAAACCGGAACTGGTCAGCGAGGCCAGGGCGATGATTGAAAATCAGTCTGCGCCGGTGGTCAATGCCACCATGCGAGCTATCATGACAAGAAAGGATGCAACACCGCTTCTGGCTTCGATCAACTGCCCGGTGCTGGTGATAGTCGGCTCTGATGATAAAGTGACCACAAAAGAGACCGCAGCCACAATCAGCGATAGAATTACCGGCTCCCGGCTTCTGGTGCTTCAGGATGCAGGACACCTTTCAAACCTCGAACAGCCCGAACAGTTCACGCACGCACTGCTTGAGCACATTGAAAACCTCATAGCATTGATGTAAATCCTTTCTGATTAATACAAGGACCACAAGGACTTCAAGGACAACAACGACGAAGAGAATCGGGATAGGGGCGATCACGCAGGATCGCCCCTACACCAATCCAAAATCTCTTCAGACTTCCAGAGAGTCCAGTAGTTCGAAAAAGTTCGGAAATGAGACACCAACCACTTCGATATCGGTAATGTCGAAGTCACTTTCGGTCGCTCTGCCTGCAATAGCAAAGCTCATGGCAATACGGTGATCATCGAAACTCTCAAGCTCAACCGTTTCTGAAGGCACTCTCGTACGACCTTTTACAACAAAGCCGTCGGGATACTGCTCGCAAGAAAATCCAAGCCGTTCAAGGTTGACCACAAGAGCATCAATCCGGTCACTCTCCTTGGTTCGAAGCTCTTTGGCGTTATGCAGCTCAAAATGCCCTGTCGCAAAAGCAGAGAGTACGGCAAGCATGGGAATTTCATCAATAGCAATCGCGATAACCTGGGGATCACTGATAAAAAGCGGATCGATATCCGAACTGCTTTTCACAAGAATGTCACCGATCCTCTCTCCCCCGATGATGCGCTCGTTTTCAATACGTAAACCCGCACCGGCAGCTATCAGTATATCAAGAAAAGCCGCCCTTGTCGGGTTGAGACAGACATCCCTGATCATGAGTTCTGATCCTCTGGCAAGCAGACCGAGGGCAACAATAAAACAGGCTGCCGAAGGATCTGCAGGAATATAGAATGGTTTGGCTGAAATCTGTTTTCTGCCCGGAACAACAATGATCCGCTGGCCAGCCTCTTCAACACTCTCAAGACCAAGCATCACTTCAGTATGGTCACGGGAAAGAACCGATTCAATAATTCGCGATTCACCATCAGCATGAAGTGCGGCAAAAGCCACCAGTGACTTCACCTGCGCAGAGGGAACCGGCAGAGTGTAGGTGATTGGCTTGAGATCCCGCATCCCGTTGATACGAACCGGTGCCGTTCCTGCTTCAGAAAGCTCAATATCAGCGCCCATCAGGCGCAATGGATCAGCAACCCTTTTCATCGGTCGCTTCATCAGCGAACTGTCACCGATCAACTCACTCCTGAATGGCTGCGCAGCCAGTATGCCGGCAAACATGCGCATGGTGCTCCCTGAATTATTGCACATCAGCGCAACCTCAGGCGGCCTGAAACTCCACAACCCTTGTGAGTCAATAACTACGCGGCGAAATGGCCGACCATGTGGCCCCGCTATCTCCTCCTGATGAATCGCTATTCCGGCATGTTGAAGCACGCTGAGGGTTGACTGGTTGTCAAAACCTCCCGAAAAGTTCGTAATCTCCGTCGTTCCCTCAGAGAGTGCTCCAATAAGGGCTGCACGGTGAGAGATCGACTTGTCTGGCGGTAAAGTGGTAACTTCCCCTTTAAAAACTCTCATGAGTCAATGGATTGACATTCACAAAAAAAAAGCAACTCCCGTAAAGGAGCTGCTTTGCATAACTACTCTGATCACCATGATCATGAATTGCGTTCTTCGTTTGCCCTCTGCGCTCTGCGCCTGCTTCTGGAACGTTTCAAGCGACCATCAATCGAAGGTTTTACGAAGTATGCGTTTTTACGAAACTCCTTTAAAATACCTGCACGCTCGTACTTCTTCTTGAAGCGCTTCAGCATTTTATCGATTGATTCGTTATCATTTATCTGCACACTAACCAATGAAATTCACCCCCTTTTAAAAGATCAACGTCTTAATTTTAGTTTAATAATATCTGTAATACTCTCGGTACTCTTCTCCTTTGCAGGAGTTACACGAACATTTTCGAGAAGCTGCTTTCTGCCACTTTTAGAAAACTCAACAATAATAACGTAGGCTCCGCTGCCTGTTGACTGCTTTTCTCTGACAACGCCAACTTCATTCAGCGCCTGATGATAGAGTGCATCACCTTTGGCATAAATGCCATGCGGAGAGTAAACCTGGCACTCCTCTGGATTCAATTCATCAGGACTGATATCCCGGTCAATCTGTATCTGCCACTCCTTGAGAAGGTGTACCTGATTACAGGCGGCACAACGAATCCAGTACTGATTTTCAGCAGCCGGAGAGAGAGCTGCCGCACCGTTCTTGCTCTCCTTGCTTTTTTTAACAGGTGCAGTCGATAAAAACTCCACGTCCTTCGGCTTGTTACTTGGCATCCACTCACCAACAAACATCTTGTCAGTAACCTGACCGCATCCTTCACAGAAGCAGGCCTTGATTTTACCTTCCAAAATGAACTGTCTTTTTCTGGACTCTACCTTCATAGTATGTTGCTGGTTGTTCACCCGCTCGTCTGCCGTCGGGATCTTCACGCTGTTATCCAATTGAAATGTAACGGTCCACTGAGGTGGTTTACCGATATTTTTTCCTGCTCCAAGCGCAATATAGTCTACTGCACTTAATAAAAAAGAGGAATGTTTCAAGGTGCTTAGTTAAGAAAATCCCCCTGAAAAAACAACCAGATAATTTCGAAGGGGCTCACTTATGGGTCAAAGCATCAATAAGATCCGATTTGGTAAGCAGTTGCAGCCGACCATCGGAAAGGCTTATCAACACACCAGACGCACTTTGTTGTAATTTTTCCGATAATTCTGAAATGGTGGCATCCGGCGGGCAAACCGGAAAAGGCTGCTCCATGAACCCGACAACCTTGGCATTCATCGCCTCATCGTTCTCTATGAGTATGGAAAGAATCTTGTTTTCACTGATACTGCCGATCGGAGCGTTGTAGGAAACAATCGGCAACTGTGAAACATCATTCTGCTTCATCATCTCAAAAACTTCGGCAAGCGTACTTTCAGGATAAGCGAAAATCAGATCCCTGCGTGCTTTCAACTGCAAGATATCCTCGGCTGTAATCTGATCAAGTGCCGATTTCTGTTTTCGGTAAAAGCCACGCTTCCGCATCCACTCGTCACGATACATCTTGCTGAGATAGTAACCACCGAAATCATTCATCATGACAACAATGCAGTCACTCTCTGTATAGCCTGCACCGCACTGAAGCGCTGCTGCCATAACCGCACCCGATGCACCACCGGCAAAAACAGCTTCCATCCTGAGCAGCTCCCTGCCACAGTTAAACGCAGCATAATCACTTACCTGAATAACATCATCAATCACTGAAGGATCCCAATAGGCTGAAGGGTGCTGGGAACCGATCTCCTCAAGCTCTGAAAACAGAGGCTCACCCGGCTTTGCATTTCTGAAAAGAGCGGCATAGATCGAACCCTGAGGCTCCACACCAATCACTTTAATTTCAGGGTTTTTCGCTTTAAGATAACGACCAAGTCCGAAAACCATCGCTCCGGAAATCATCGGAACAAAAACATGAGTGACCTTCCCATCAGTTTGACGAAAAATCTCACTACCGGTGGCTTCGAAGTGAACCTTGAGACTGACAGGGTTCTCATACATACCGGCAAAAAAAGCATTGGGCATATTATTTACCAGGCTCTCTGCAACATTTTTGCAGCTCCGGGGAGCACCGGGCAAAGCATCCGAAGGGGTAATAACCAGTTCCGCACCGACAGCCTTGATCATATCACGTTTCTCCCTCGATATCTTGTCAGGGGCGGCCAGCAGCAGCTTGTAACCACGGCTGACACCGGCCATGGCAAGTGCAATGCCGCTGTTCCCGTAGGTCCAGTCGACAAGGGTCATTCCCGGATGAATCAGGTCCCGCTCTTCTGCATCCCTGACGATGGCTGAGGCAACCCTGTAGTAGTGAGAACAGGCCGGGTTCATATATTCGAGTTTGGCCATAACCTTCGGTCGGATATGGCGCGCCATCTGCTTGACAAGAATGAGCGGCGTTTCTGCTGCAAGCCCGAATATATCGTTGTTCGGCATCATATATGCTCAAATGGTTTAACGTGACGAGGGCACAGGATCACCTTTCAACGGAAAATATACATTAATTGATCAATTCACGATAGCGGAACAATAAGAGTAATCAACGGCTTGATTATCATGATCAAAATACGTTCTTTAACTGAATGGTACCTGTTGATTAGTTCTCCCTGGCATGTCGGCAGAAACCCGACAATTGCATTGTGAAATGGATTGTATTGCTGTACCCCTGTAACGTTAAAATTGATCCCCCGTTATGGCTGAAAACATGCCAGACTCGCGTGCCAACTATTCCCCCGCAGAAAACATGGCGGAGGCCCTTGTTTCCATAGATCATCTGTTGTGGAACACCAGCCTCATTCGCCAACGAGTAGGAGCCACTTCCCGTATCATGGGAATCGTCAAGGCAAATGCATATGGCCATGGAGTCCACAGAGTTTCGGCAGCACTTGAAACTGCGGGAATAGAAGATTTCGGTGTAGCCAACATCCATGAAGCTATTGAGCTGAGAACCGGTGGTGCGCTGAAAAAACCGGCATCGATTCTTGCTTTCTCCTCACCACTCAACACCCAGATCGAGCAGTTCCTGCAACACAGTATCGACATGACGCTCTGTGACAGCGAGACCCTGCATACGGCTGAAAAAATCGCTTCTGCACACGGCAAAACCCTCAATGTACAACTCAAGGTCGATACGGGAATGGGCCGGCTCGGTACTCATCCGTCAATGGCCATAGAGCTGTTACGCCAGATTGACCAATCAGAGCACCTGCAGCTCAAAGGAGTCTACACTCATTTTGCCGACAGTGCTTCACCCGAAGGGTTTACTGCACAACAGCTTGCGGAGTTCAAAAAGCTTACCGCTGAATACGAACATGCATCATCACGCACGCTCTGCAAACATGCGGCTAACAGCGGCGCAATCCTTACAGCCCCTGACTCCTGGCTCGACATGGTGCGACCGGGCATTCTGCTCTATGGTTACCATCCGGCAAAACAGACACCCTTGCGACTCGACGTCAAACCGGTCATGCAGGTTGAGGCAAAAGTGATCTTTATCAAAAAGGTAGCCACAGGCACAACCATCAGCTACAACCGGACATGGAGCGCTCCTTCGGCCCGCCATATCGCTACCATAGCCGCCGGTTATGCTGACGGCTATGCAAGAGTACTCTCCGGCAAGACGACAGTGAGAATCAACGGCAAGCACTACCCGCAGGTAGGGATAGTCACCATGGATCAGATTATGGTTGATCTCGGCACTGAGCATGATGTTAAAAAAGGTGACAGAGCCACACTGTTCGGGTGGGATGGTCCTTCGGCTGAAGAGCTTGCCGAAATAGCAGGAACCATCAGCTATGAAACGCTCTGTTCGGTTTCGTCAAGAGTAAAGCGTATTTTCGTGTAAAGCACCCTATAAACAGCAAAACAGTTATCATGAAGCATCTGGACAATCTTGCACAGAAGCTCAGCCTGACCAAAGCGGAGATCTCACTGATCACCATGCTTCTCGGGTTTCTGGTGCTTGGTGGTATACTGAAAACATTTCGTTCAGTAGAGGAAACCGATCAGCTTGTAAAAAAAGCTGAAGCGGCCCGACTGCGTGAAGCGGAAGTTGACAGCCTTATCCGGCTTGCAGCAGCAGATCAGTCAACAGTCAGGGAAGATGCAGTTCAGGATGTTACGGCCACTGAGAGTGAAGAGACTACTGATAAACCTGCTGCTCACCGCTCAGCAGCAAAAAAAACATTCAGCGGCACTATCGCCTTCAATAAAGCAGGCAAAGCAGAGTTGCAGAAAATCTCCGGAATCGGCCCGGTGATGGCCGGGCGACTGATAGCTTTCAGAGCCTCAAAAGGGGGGAGAGTTACGCAATTTCAGGAGTTTCTTGACGTCAAGGGGATAGGCAAAAAGAAACTGGAAGTTCTGAAAAAACATTTTACCCTCGAGTGATGAGCAAAAGTCAGATAGCTTGCAATATTGATCAAAGAGAGTGCTCCGTTGTTCGCATGAAAACCTCAGGGAGTGATGGTTACAGCCTGAGCAGTTCGAAAACGTTTCCGTTCGGCACCGATACACTTGCCTCACCGAAAAGCGAGCGGCACTGGAAAAAGCTGATAGCAGAGATCGGCCGGTGGCCGGGTGAAAATCTCGCACTCTCTGTTGAACCGCTAAGCTGTCACCCACTTCCAGCAACCTTTTCTGCCAATGTAACCCATGAAGCGGCAAGGGAGTATTGCCGGATTGAGGCGGCATACTTTTTACACCGTCCCGAAGAGTATCTCTCTGATATTACCGGTTGCACCAGCGACTCATTTGCGGGTGACCGGCTTGAAAAAAAGCTGCTCATCTTCTACCCTGCAGAACCTTGTCTAACGGCAAAAGCCTGTTTTGCAGCAACACACCCGGTCAACTTCTCCGGTTCATCCATTCCCTCCACTCTCTACCTCTCAAAGCTTACCGCCAGAGCGCAGGTACTCCTTGAACTTGAAGAGAAGCATATGCTCCTCGCTGTGACAAAAAATGGACAAATGGAAAAATTTGTGTACAGGAAGGTAAAAAACCGGGAGGAAGCAAGATACTTTACAATCAAAGAGCTTCTTGATAACCCGGTATGCCTTGAAACTGATGTTCAGGTTACAGGGAAACTGGCCGACCGGGCCATGACAAAAATGATCCAGAAAGAGACCTCGGTGAACCTCGTCCCCTTCTCCATTCCCTCATCAATCGCCATCAGCAACCCGAATAAATTCCGCATCACTTCACCCTCAACAGTAAGAGCCATCAGCACTGCACTGATGGCTCTCGATGGGAAAAGGTGACCTACCCTTTCTTGGCGATAACCACTTCTGCTATCTGCACGGCATTGGTAGCCGCGCCTTTGCGGAGGTTGTCTGCTACAATCCACATATTGAGTGTACGGGGGTGCCAGTAGTCACGGCGGAGCCGGCCAACAAAAACCTCATCACGCTCGTATGAGGTAAGTGGCATGGGGTAGAGGTTCGCCGAAGGATCGTCCTGCAAAATAATACCGGGAGAGGTGCGAAGAAGCTCCCGCACCTCATCAATCTCAAAGTCACCGTCAAGCTCGATGTTCAGCGATTCGCCGTGCCCTCCATAAACTGGAATACGTACCGTGGTCGGAGAGACGCTGATGGTGTCGTCACCCATGATCTTGCGGGTTTCGTTAACCATCTTCATCTCCTCCTTGGTGTAGCCGTTATCGGTAAAAACATCGATCTGCGGCACGGCATTGAAGGCTATCTGGTGAAAATGGGTAAACTTCTCCTGTTTCTCTCCTGCAAGCTCACTTTCAAGCGCGTCACGCCCGGCCTTTCCTTTACCGGTTACCGACTGGTAGGTTGATACCACAACGCGCTTGAGGCCAAACCGGTCATGAAGCGGTTTAAGCACAACCACCATCTGAATGGTTGAACAGTTTGGATTGGCAATAATGGATTCAGGAGTGCCATCAGCTTTGAAAATAGCTTCAGGATTAACCTCGGGCACCACGAGTGGCACATCGGGGTCCATACGGAATGCTGAAGAGTTATCGATAACAATAGCACCCTCTTCAGCGGCTATTGCCGCCCACTCCTTGCTTGCGGTTGCTCCGGCAGAGAAAAGCGCAATATCGACACCTTTGAACACCTCTCTTGAGGGTACCTGCGTAATGAACTCCCTGCCATTGAACTTGACTGGCTGACCGGCACTCCGGGATGAGGCAAGGGGAATAATCTCTGTGGCGGGGAAATTCCGCTCTTCCAGAACCTGAATCATTGTGCGGCCGACAAGGCCGGTTGCACCCAGTACTGCTACCCTGCAGCGGGAAATACTACTCATATCTTGTTGTGTATCGTTAGTTTAATAATTTAAAATCAATTTATCTGAATGGTCGTTAAGAAACTCCGCATGGTCGCGGATCTTCCCCTCTCTTGCATATCCTTCGCACTCTTCACTGTAGGAGAAGAGAATATCAATAATCAGATTCCAGTTATCCTCACGAACCAGTTTATTGCGTACCTGTGAAACCATCGGCAACCCTTTCAGGTAGGTTGAGTAGTGACGGCGCATCTCAAGCACCCCGTACTTTTCACCCTTGAACTCAACGGATAGTTTCAGGTGCTCCACAGCAGCATTGATCCTCTGGCGAAAGTCCGGCGGCGAGAGAGGGGTTCCGGTTTCAAGCCGATGCTTCGCCGCAGCGAAAATAAATGGGTTACCGATGGATCCGCGTCCGATCATCACACCGTCCGCACCGGTTTCAGCAAACATCCTGACGGCATCTTCATCCGACCAGATATCACCATTTGCAATGATTGGTATACTTGCATGCGCTTTCACCTCCCGAATCCAGTTCCAGTCGGCTCTGCCTTTATACATCTCGCTCCTGGTTCGACCATGCACGGCCAGAGCCTGAATGCCTGCGCCTTCAAGACGGTGCAGCACATCAATAATATTGATTGATTCCCGGTCCCAACCGATCCTTGTTTTGGCTGTCACAGGAATGCTGACCGCCTTCACAACAGCTTCAGCAATGAGGGTCATCTTTTCCGGCTCCCTGAGCAGAGCTGCACCGGCACCCTTGCCAGCAACCTTTTTGGTAGGGCATCCGAAATTGATATCGAGATAGTCGGGCTTGAACTCTTCGGCAATAACAGCAGCCTCAATCATCGACTCCACAGTACTGCCAAAAATCTGCACAGCAATCGGGCGCTCAATTGGATCGGCCTTGAGTTTGCGTACAGTCTTTTCCGCTCCCCTGCGCAAAGCTTCAGCACTGATAAACTCCGTATAGACAATGTCCGCACCGTGCAGCTTGCAAAGCTGGCGAAAAGCCCTGTCGGTCACATCTTCCATCGGGGCAAGAATAACAGGACGGTCAATATCTATCGAACCGATCTTCATACCTACTCTTTATCTTTAACGATCTCCGCAGGCACCTTCATCAACTCTTTGACCTGTGCATGAATTTTTTTGAACAGTGCCGGATCCTCACGAAGCGCCTTCTTGACGGTTTCGCGACCCTGGCCAAGCTTGTCCGCACCGTAACTGAACCATGATCCGGATTTTTTAACCACTCCGAACTCAACAGCCAAATCAATCAGTTCACCGATAACCGAGATCCCCTCACCATAAAGAATATCAAACTCGGCAATCCTGAAGGGAGGAGCTACCTTGTTTTTAACCACCTTGACTTTGGTGCGGTTACCGATAATCTCCTCACCATCCTTGAGCTGTGCAATCCGGCGGATATCGAGACGAATGGAGGAGTAGAACTTCAAGGCCTTGCCGCCGGTCGTTGTTTCCGGGCTGCCGTACATGACGCCTATTTTATCTCGAAGCTGATTGATAAAAATACAGACGCAGCTTGATTTTGAAATGGCACCAGTCAGTTTCCTCAGAGCCTGGCTCATAAGCCTGGCCTGCAGGCCGACAACACTGTCACCCATTTCACCTTCAAGTTCAGCCTGGGGAACAAGCGCCGCAACAGAATCAACAACAACCACATCAACCGCACCGCTTCTGACAAGTGTTTCAACAATAGAGAGCGCCTGTTCACCTGACTCCGGCTGACTGATCAGCATGGCGTTGATATCAACACCGAGCCTGCGGGCATAGGAGGGATCAAAAGCATGTTCAGCATCAACAAGAGCGGCAATACCGCCCTCTTTCTGGGCCTCGGCAATCACATGAAGGGCGAGAGTGGTTTTGCCCGAAGATTCAGGTCCATATATTTCGGTTACTCTGCCACGGGGAAGGCCGCCGACACCAAGAGCAAAATCAAGTGTCATTGACCCGGTTGAAATAGAGAGCACCTGCATGACCGCAGAGCTGTCACCAAGACGCATGATCGAGCCTTTACCGAACTGTTTTTCAAGGGCTTCAACGGCAAGATTGAGTTGTTTCAGTTTTGCCGGATCGACAACCGGTACACTCTGTTCTATTTTTGGGGTATCCATTGCACAAGCATTAAATAATTGGAAAAAAAGCGGCTCCTTCAGCCGACAATGGTCTGGAGCGTTTCCGAAAGTTCCCGGTAACGCAGGTTCAACTCCTGCACTGAACGGCTGTTGTTGTATGAGAGAGATCGTGATGAAATACGGATGCTTTCCAGACTGATAAATGAGGGTGAGTTGGTAAGAATCGACCAGATCTCCCCTCCGAACCCGGCCATAAATCCAAAAAGTTCCGGTAGTATCATAACCGGTCCGACGCTGTTTCCGGCAATACTTCCGATGCGGTCGAACAGCTCCCGAAAGAGGAGGTTATGACCGACAACCAGATATCGCTCGCCGGTTTTCCCCTGCTGCCATGCAGCAATATGACTGTCAGCCACATCGCGAACATCAACAAAACCGGTACCACCCGAAGGAGATATCGGAATACGGCCCTGGTAAATCAAACGAAGCACCTCGTTCGAAGAGCTGAGAGATGCCGGATTTGAGCTATCCACACCGATAACAACTCCGGGATTAACCATGACGACATCAAGACCCTCGGCCACTCCGCGAAGTCCCTCAAGTTCTGCCAGATGTTTGGCCTCCATGTACCCGTTCCTGCGCTGCCACTCCTGAAACGTTGTCGATTCAGAAGCAGGAGAACCATCCTCAGTAGAGCCGACAGCGGCTATGGAACTCGTCAGCACAAGTCTCCGGACACTATTGAAAAGGCAGGCATTAACCACATTCCGGGTTCCAACCACATTGGTTTCATAGAGTGCGTTGCGGAAATTAACGGTGTAGGAGATCAGTCCCGCGCAATGGAAAACTGCGCTTGCCCCCCTGAACGCTTCATTGAGCGCCAATGGATCAAGAATATCCGCCCTGACAACTTCAACCGGAAGTGCTTCCAGAAAAGAACAGTCCGAGCTTTGACGGGCAATCACCCTGAAGCTGAACTGCCCGGAAAACCGGGAGAGAAGCGCAAGAAGAATCTGGGAGCCGATATAGCCGGTAGCCCCGGTTATGACAATTAATGAGTTGGGCATGAAACGTTGAAAATGAAAATAGAAGCCAAGCTATAGTATAAAACATCAGCATGACCTTCACTGTTCGCAAAAATAAGAATTTCGCGGCTATTGTTTTCGCCTATTTTTCAGCGCTTCATGAATAGTCATGGAAGCCTGCTGCATATACGGCAAAGAACCTTGCCATGTGAATAATCATGATAGAGCGAAAAAAAACAGCCCGGCCTGCGTTACCGAAAAATATACGTATTAATGCGGCCGTATCGGAAATATTAATTCACCCGCCAAAACCTTTAGACTTTCTTTATCTTGACTTCAACGCAAAAAGCAACAAGCTGCATGCTGCCATTTCATAAAACAGAACTTTCAGGTAATGAAGCAAGTAACCTCCCACTCCAGGCAATCCCCGGTTCCGGAAGATTCAGTTCAGCAGGAGCTTCTGGTAAACGGGTTACGGGTTGTTACTGACAGTGTCTCCCATGTTGAAAGCATTACCCTCGGCATACAAATCAATTCCGGTTCGCGCGATGATCCCGAAAGCGCACCGGGACTCGCCCACTTTATTGAACACGCACTCTTTAAAGGGACAAAAAAACGCAGCTACATTGATATCGCAAAAAATATTGAAAAGCTCGGCGGATACCTTGATGCCTTCACCACCAAAGAGCAGACCTGCATCTACCTGCGCTGCCTGAGCAATCACCTTGAACCCTCCTTTGAGCTGTTGGCAGATCTGGTCTGTGACCCGACATTCCCCCAGGAAGAGATGGAGAAGGAAAAAGAGGTTGTCATTGAGGAGATCAGCAGCGTCAATGATAACCCCGAAGAGTTAATTTTTGAAGAGTTTGACCTCCGTTCTTTTCCTCTCCATCCACTCGGCAGACCGATTCTTGGCAGTGAAAAGAGTGTGGAGGAATTTACGGAAAGCGACCTGAAGCAGTTCATGCGGGAGCATTATATACCCCGAAATATGATGCTCACCGCAACTGGGAAAATGGATCATGATAATATTGTGCGACTCTCCGAACGATTTCTCGGTACTCTCGGAGAAGAGGGCAGCAATCACTACAATCGCCAGCCTTTCCTTGCCGAGCACTATACCCCGTTTGAAGTAACCCTGAAAAAACAGCTCTTTCAGGCACAAATCGTACTCGGCACCGCTACTGCCCGACACGACCCGCTCTTCTCCAGCCTCATGGTGCTTAACTCCATGCTTGGCAACGGTATGAGTTCCCTGCTCAACCTTGAGCTTCGTGAAAAACGCGGACTTGCCTATACTATCTATTCATCGCTCACCTGGTACGATGACATGACCGCACTGAACATCTATGCTGGTACGGACAGTAACAAAACAAAACTCACCATTGAACTAATCAGGGAGCTTTTGCTGAGCGATGCGCTCAAAAACCCTGATCCGGTAGAGGTCGAGGCTGCAAAAACGAAGCTGCTCGGTGCCCATATCATGGGTATGGAAAAGATGACACGAAGAATGTCACAGACAGCATCGGATATCGCCTATTTTGGACGATATATTGATTCTTCAGAAAAAACGGCTGCGCTTGAAGCCGTCACACCTGATGACATAGCCAATGCTGCTGCCATCATGCTGCGCGATGCCCCGTTCTCGACACTGGTCTATATACCAAAACGGTAGGCCGGTCACCAAAGGGGCCTGCCTTTTATAAAAGAGGATTTATTCGTATCTTCTGAACCTTACATTTTGCACAATTACTAATTAACCAGAGAGAGCCTTGCAAAAGAATATCAAGAACGTCAGCGAAACCGAACAGGAAGTGGAAATCATCCTTTCCACTGAAGAATTCGGTGCCGATTATAACCAGGAACTGGAAGAGGCAAAAAGAACCATTCAGATCAAGGGATTCAGAAAAGGACATGCTCCGGCAAGCCTGATCAAAAAACTTGCAGGCCCCTCGATTGAGGCAAATATTGCTGAAAAACTGGCTTCAAAACATTTCGGAGATATTGTCGAAACCGAAAAGATCAAACCGGCAAGCCGAGCCCAGTTGATAGATTTCATTTTCACCCCCGAGCTTCTGACTATCCGCCTCTCCTATGAGATCCATCCTGAGTTTGAAATCAAGGATTACAGCGGCTACACCTTCACACAAACCAGCTACACCATCGGTGATGAAGATGTGCAACGCGAAATAAATCTTATTCTCAAGGGTCATGGCACCATGATTACGGTCAATGAACCCGCAGCGGCAACAGACACCGTGGTTGGCGATGTGATCCACATCAATGCAGAGGGCGAGCCTGACGAAGAGCAGAAAACCGATAACCACCACTTCAACCTCGAGTACCTTCCCGAGGAGAACCCTTTCCGTAAAGAGCTTACAGGGAAAAAAGCGGGTGATGTGGTTGATGTGACAGCAGAACAGAAGGATGCCGATGTCGAACCGACACGCTTCCGGGTTACCATCAGCGAAGTCAAGCGCCTCGAACTGCCTGAACTGACTGATGATCTGGTCAAGGAGATCACTGGCGGACGCTTTGAATCAGTCACCGACTTTACCAGCGATGTCCATATTCAGCTCACCCAGCACTTCAGCGCAAAATCAGAAGAGGAGCTGCTTGAATCGATCTCTGCTAAACTGATTGAAGAGAATCCTGTCCCCACACCTAAAACCATGGTGGAGTCCTTCTCGAATATGCTGGTAGAGAATGCCAAACGGCAGATGGGCGGCAACTTCCCGAAATCGTTTGACGAAAGCCAGTTCCGTCTGGCCATGAAGCCTAATGCAGAAAAACACGCACAATGGCTTCTTATCAGCCAGAAAATCGCCGAACTCGCAGAGCTTACCGTAACGGATGATGACATCAAGGCCTATGCAGAAAAAGAGGCCGGTAAAAATGCTTCGGCAAATGCTGAAGATCTCTTGAGCACCTACCTCTCGGCAGAGTTCAGGGATTACATCACCGACACCATTCTTAAAGACAAGATCTACGAGATCATCAAGTCGAAAGTCACGATCACCGAGGAAGCTACGCCGATCCCGGTTCACCACGCCTGATCACCATCATTTCATAAAAAAAGGCAGAAGTTTCCACATAAACTTCTGCCTTTTTTTATTTATCACTCTCTCCTTCCCGTTACTCCATGTATATCAGCGCGGTGGCGACCGCAGCATGACGGTCATGGGCAATAGAGATTTTAATAGCGCTCCCTGAAGGAAAACAACCGGTATCAACCGTCCGCACAAAGGGACGGCCACGACCATCATTGAGAACTTCAAAGCTCTTCCAGTGCACTTTTGCGGAAAAACCTGTACCAAGCGCTTTAACTACAGCCTCTTTGGCCGCAAATCTTCCAGCAATACTCGCAATGACCTGGGGTTTGTGCAGGCATATATCGATCTCCTCCTGGGAGAGAAACCTCTTGAGAAACTTCATTCCATAGCGGCTGTATACCTTTTCGATCCGGTCCAGATCGACGATGTCAACTCCAATTTCCACGTGCAGCGCCGTTCAGGCCAGATTAATTGTCAGTGAAAGATCAAGAGCCCTGACGCTGTGTGTCAGTTCACCAATTGAAATAAAATCAACCCCGGTTTCGGCAACCTCAAGCACATTGTTCAGGCTGATATTGCCCGACGCTTCAAGGAGAACCTTGCTGCATGCGCTCCGGACATACTCAACGGCCTCTTTCATCAGCTCGGGAGTAAAATTATCGAGCAGGATAATATCCGGCAGGCATACCAGCGCACGGCTCAACTCATCCATACTGCGCACCTCTGTTTCAATCTTGACATCAAGATTATGTTTTTCCCGGTACTTCCGGGCTCTTCGGATTGCCTGCGCAACCCCGCCTGAAGCGTCAATATGGTTATCCTTGATAAGAATCATGTCAAACAGGCCGAAACGGTGGTTGACTCCACCGCCTATGCGTACCGCCTCCTTGTCAAAATAACGCAACCCCGGAGCGGTTTTTCGTGTGTCAAGAATTTTTGCTGCCGTATGGCTGATTCGATCAACATAGGTTCTCGTTCTGGTCGCAATACCCGACATCCGCTGCATAAAATTGAGTGCTGTCCTTTCTCCAACCATCAAGGGAGCAACCCTGCCGCTAATTTCAAGAATCAGCTCTCCACTCCGAACCGTTTCACCATCTTTTCGCAGCGGTCGAACCGACAGTTCCGGATCACAGGCTGCAAATATCTGAACGGCAACATCAACGCCACCTGCAACACCATCCTCCTTAGCCTTTACCAGTGCACTACCCTCCTGATGGGGATCAATGGTTGCAAGTGTTGTAATATCTCCTGTATAGCGATCTTCCTCGAGAGCAAGCATAATGGCCCTTGAGCGGCACCCTTCATAAAAATCACTTCGCGCCTTCATCATAGTTACCACTCTTGAAACATTAACAAATAATTGTTCTGCAGGTTCGGCTTTCCAAACGCTCTTAAAACAAAAGGTAATATATTTTTACCATTCAGACCACCTCCACATCAACCCTCCGCAAGTCATCTCATGGCCGTTCTCCACCACGCAGAAGCACGGTATCCAGGATGGGCAGAGAATTTACATTTTTCAGTTTTGATTTAAGAGTTTTGTCCCTAACATTGTTAGCTTTAACCGGAACGGTGCCTATAACTGATCAGATGATTTTTCTTTATGACACAGCACTCCCTTTCATGCGTCCGGCTGGTTAACATGGTCTTCTATGCGCACCACGGGGTTCTCCGCGAAGAGCATACAGTCGGGGCCAAATATGAAGTTGATGCGGAACTCTGTTTCGACTATACCGATGCTGCCCGGCATGATGATATCACAAAAACCATCGATTACGGTGCGGTCTACCGCAAAATACGGGAAGCGCTGACCCTCAGAAAATTTTTTCTTATTGAGGCTGTTGCCTATGAGATAGCCAACGATCTTCTTGCTGACTTTCCGGTGATTGAACGTCTCTCCATAAGGGTACGCAAGCGAAACCCCCCTGTTGACGGCATCTGCGACTATGCGGAAGCCGATTACACCGCGTCCCGTCGCTGAAAAATATGACTCAGCACAAAGCATTTATTGGTATCGGATCCAATATCGGAGACCGGCTCCACCATCTGCAGGAAGCAGTCAACCGGCTTGCTCTCCTTGAAGAGACGGCGCTCCTCTCTCTCTCCTCCGTTTATATGACTGAACCTGTAGGCGAGGCGGGCCAGAACCGTTTTTACAACGGCGTTGTTCTTGTTGAAACCGCCCTGGAACCTGAAGAGCTTCGCCGGCAGTGCAAAATCATAGAGCTGGAGCTTGGAAGACCACTTGATTACCCCCGATGGAGCCCAAGGGTCATTGACCTTGATATTCTGCTCTATGACGACAGGATAATCACTACTCCAACCCTCACCATACCACACCCTGAACTGCATTGCAGGAAGTTTGTCCTGCTGCCCATGCTTGATATCACCAACCCGCTCCATCCCTCCTCAGGAGAGAGCGCCCTGCAGCTTCTTGAGCAGTGCAGTGATCCATCTGTTCTGATAAAAATAAAAGAGCGGCTCCTGCCATAAAAAAAGGACGGGCCACCTTGAAGCAGCGCGTCCTTTGTCAATAATTCCCTCAAAAACAGAGGAGCAACTGCCCTCAGTTGGCAAAAGTGATGTTGAGATTTCCTTCGGCAAAATCAGCCCCTTCAGTCTTGCGCCCAACAAGAACATTCGGAAGAATAATACTTTTACGGAAGTTGTTGATGTCAACCAGCAGTTCATCACCCTTGATATTAACATTGAGCTTCTTTACCTCCACGTTGGGCAGATAAAGACTCAGTACATATTTCCCATTAACTTTCTCCAACACCTGGGTCTTCTCATTGTTGTAAAGAATAGCTGCAGGATTTTGGTCGCCGAACATCTCCTTACTTAAATCATGCAGGCGGTCAGTATTGATAATCTCAGCTGTGGACTGCTTCACCTTGAAAATCGGCACCGGATAGAAGCAGTTATCAATCACGCCAAGATATTTCGTCTGGATGTCAATAAGGCTCTGCAGATAGGAATCTGTAGAACTTGAAGGGAGAATTTTATTGACTACAGCAGCATCAAGCTTGTAGCCGAAAAGATTGAGATAGGTCTGAACCCGCAAAGCCTCTTTGATAACCATATTTTCCGGGTTGAGAACAACCCTGAAGGTAGTTATGGACTTATCCTGAAGCATTGCATGCAGCTCTTTCATATGCTCATTTACCTCAGGCATGAGCTTGAAGATATTTTTCTTCGGCATGAACTTGCTCAAAAGCGGAGCAGCAAAGCCAATTGCCTTTGAGTGCCAGCCGCCAATCTTGTCGGAATACCAGCCATAAGATTCCGGCATACCAAGCAACCGCATGGTCTCGCCTGTCGGAGCAGCATCAACAACAACAACATCATAATCACCTGACTTGGCAGCCTTCCAGATATAACGAAGGCTGATCATCTCCTCCATTCCCGGCATGATTGCAAGCTCTTCGGCAACAACCTCATTGGCGCCGTCATGCATTAATATCGATGAGAAATAGGAGTAGAGTTCGTTCCAGTTCTCACGAATTTCAGCAAGAACATTAACCTCCATCGCAAAGAGGTTTTTTTCAACTTCAAGTGGAGTAGAAGAGAGTTCAACACTGAAAGCATCAGCAAGACTGTGAGCAACATCGGTACTCATAATCAAAACCCGTTGTCCTCTCCGGGCAATGGCTGTTGCGGTTGAGGCTGAAACGGTGGTTTTTCCTACCCCTCCTTTACCCAAGTAAAGAATAATTCTCATGTTGGTAATAAAACTATTGAGTGGAGTTGATCTTGATTGAAAGCCTTTTATTGACCCGACAACTTTTTCTCTTCATCTCCTCCGCCTTCGAGGCGAATGGCGGCAAAAGCTGCGGCGATATCATCCGGATCCGGGAGATTTTCCTCACCCGAATGTTCAGCAGGTTCAAGCACTTTTTCTTCTTCCTGCACAATCATTATTTTTTTTCTTGCCGTTCCGGCACCGTTCTCAACGGAAACTTTTGGCAAAGCACTCTCAGGAGCACTTTTTTGCCAGGAAGAGTCATCCGAATGCAGCATATGCTTGACAATGGCAGGTTGACTCTCGTCAAGCGTCGTTATCGAAATACTCTTGCGCCTGGGTGTATCATCGTCGTCATCAAGATCTGCAAATGATCGAGCGCTCTTGATTGATGATGCGGAAGAGACTGTAGTCACCTTACCAGGCAAGGGCTCTCTGCCAAAACAGTCATCGTTTCGCGTAGCATCATCATCACTGCTGATGTTGATCTTTTTGCGTTGAGTGCCAAAATCATCATCATCAAAAGGGTCCCGGCGATCACTACGAGAGGAGTCTCTCGCTGATCCTGAATTAGAGGTGCTCTTTGGTGAATTTTTCTTTGGCGAACCGCCAAAACTGGAAGAGAGCTTCATAAGCTTGCTGACAGAACCGATCATACCGTCATTGCGGACCGCAGTCTTGACGATATTCATAATGAAACGCTCAGCCTGGGGGTTGTCCGAAATGCTGGTCAGCAGCTCAGTGAGGGCAGAAATCATGCCTGGAACATGCTGCAAATCACTGCGAACCTGATCACGAAGTTTAAACGGTGCATCGCCAACAATACCCTTCAGTGAATCAACAACTTTTTTCAGTGAAGCCGGATCTGTTGGAAGAATATTCTCAAGCCCCTTGAGTGCATCAGCAGGTGAAAAACCACCAGCGCCATGCTCACCGCCATGAGATGCTCCGGAAGAGTGCATTGGGGGCTGCTGAGCGTGTTCAGATGGAGGGTAACCCATGTTTGCCTTGTACTGTTCAAGCAAATCCTGACCATAGCCAATGTGGCTTTCCTGCTGCGCAGGGTCAGGTGCAGCTAATCTAAGAGTAATGATCTGGGGGGTACAAACTCCCCTCGCGCCCCTGAGAACAGCATCAGCTACTTCGTCGGGCAGATTTGAACGAAAATTAAGGCCCAGACGCTCTTCTATGATTGACTCAATAACAGTGTGGAGTTTTAAAATTTGATCTGCTTCACGCAGTTCAACCATATCAAAAATCACATAGACAGGATCTTTCTCCTCCCTGCGAATTTTCAGATTGAGCGTTGCAAAATCATGATCTTTATTGCGGCTGTTGACGGAAACCGTACCAAGATCAAATCGGTCAAGAAAGTCTTTTGTGGAACCTCTCGCCCAGAGATAAACCGCCTTGTCGGTGTAGATCAGGTAGTCCTGAAATGCAATATTACCGACACGCTCCTGATGTGATTCATAAAAGACCCCGTCAAAAAATGCAATCGGGTTCTCCCCTGCACTCATGAGCCCTTTCTGAAAAAACTCGCTTATATCAGCCTGATCGGTCTGTCCTGAAACATACAAAGATATATTTGCCATTACCACTACCCGTTCACTTAACTCTTAATGGGACGTTGAAGCGAAATCTATTAAAATTTTAGAATAAACAGAAATTAGTCGATCAACAGCACCAATACGCATTCTTGATCAGAAAAGGGAGATGAAAAAGAGTTGCGGAGAATCAACCATCGAATACAAATCATGAAGAAACCTTACCGAACATTCAGTAACTGTTCCGGCTTGACACAAATAAAAAAAGGCAGTGAAACATGAAACTTTTCACTGCCTTATCAAAGATGATCTCTATCTGCTTACTTCGCAAACTTTGAAGCAACTTCTTTTGAAGGAACAGCATAACCGGTAACTTCAGGTGATCCACCACGAAGGCTTGTGCCTCCGCCCATGCTGCCGTATGCATTGCGGTTGATTCTCATGGTACCTTTGCCCAGTGAATCAAACAGCATACCAACGGTTTCCCAATGGCCTTCAACCATTACTTCAAAAATGCGACCGGCTGCAGCCAGGATATCAGTAAAAACGCCACCACCACTCATAATTCCTCCTTGGAATTAAATTATTGGAAAGTTATCTGAGATTTAAAACAGTATTCTGCAATCAATTTACAGTAATAAACGAAAAAACACAAAAAAAATAACCGGGGCCGTAACCTGAAGGGCCGCGGAAAGAACAAAACAAACTATTTTCTTATCGGTCCTTTCTGAAATGAGCCGGTAAAATTCTTGACTGCAGTTGAAGCTGAAACCCCTACATCACCGACAGCAGTTGCCGCATTGGTTGTTGCATTTTCAACGGTTTCAACAGCGTTGGCATAAAGCTCGTTTGCAGTTCTTGATGCATCCTTGACAGTAATGGCTACACGGTCAATAGTCTCACCGACCACTCCTCCGGTATTGCCAAGCAGATTACCAATACCTGAAGCATCAATAACAGCTCCAACGGTACCGGTGACGGTATCAAAAAGGCTACCGGCAATATTCAGGCTTCCTACAACAGCACTCTGACCGGTCAAGAGAACACTTTCAGCAAGAAAGGTGAGGCGATCTGTAAATTCAAGCTCCTTGAAATCCTTGCGCAGTTTCTGGTACGATTCCGACATATTTTCCTCCCTGGAAATGAGGCTGCAAAACAGAGCCCCGGTTATGATATATAGTTAACGAGATTATATGCAAATAAGTTAAACATAAAATCTATGCGAAGCAAACACTCTTCCTCCACCCAAGTCAAGCTCTCTGGTGGTGATGGCTTTTCTGTTCTTTCAACAGGCGGTTCTGCTCATTCTGGTCAAGGTCAAAGGGTATGTGAAGCCATTTGTCCTTGAAGACCGCGTTACCCGGCTCAAGCCCGGTAAGACTGATCGGAAGAGTAATGATTTTCCGCTGGTTTCCTATCTGAACATAAAGCTCGTCACCGGTAACCCAGACATCAATATCAACAGGATTGGCAAACATCAGCTTCAACTGCACCTCATAAACATCCTTGATTCTGACAAATTTTATCGGTGGTTCATCATACATCAAGTCCGACGGGTCCGTGTCACCGTACATATCCTTTGCAAACTGATCAAGAGCGGCAAGACCTACAATTTCCTGCTCATACATCCTGAGTTTTTTAACCGGAAGCGGAGCAAAACCCTCTTCAATTTCTCCAAGATACTTCTGCTGGATGGTTTTCCACTTTTCAAGGTAACCACTGTCCTCATTGGTGTCAAGCAGCCTGTTGACAAGCACCATATCCACCTTGAAACCGTAAAGATTCAGATAGGTCAAAGCCCGCATGGTCTCCTTTATAGACATCTTCTCCGCATTCATGACCAGACGTACCGTTGACTTCACATTATCCGTCAGAATTTCACGGATATCCTCAAGCTCTTCAAAAACCTGGTCAACCGACTCAATCGCATCTTCAGGAGGAACAAAATGGGCAATCTTGTCAGACATTTTCGAAAGCGGCTTGCTGAGCGGGCGGATTATATATTTATTGACATTTTTTATAGCTTTCATTCCCCATGCAAGCGTATCGGGAAGAGAGAGCAGCCGGAGGGTCTCTCCGGTCGGGGCAGTATCGAGCACCAGCACATCATAAAGTCCGGAGGTTTTATACCGCTTTATTCGCAAGAGTGAAAAAAGCTCTTCCATTCCGGGAAGAATAGTCATCTCATCAGTCATCACCCCGGAAACACCCTGGGCCATGAACACCTTTGCATAGTATTTCTGAACAGACTGCCAGTTCTGCTTGAGATCTACATAAGGGTTAACCTCAATGGCATGAAGGTTCTCCCTGATTTTTGTAGGTTCAGCACCAAGAGGAAGGTTGAATGAATCCGACAGACTGTGAGCAGGATCGGTTGAAAGAATAAGGGTACGATAACCCATACCTGACAAACGGACTGCTGTAGCTGCTGATACACTGGTTTTGCCTACCCCGCCTTTACCAGTAAATGTTAAAATACGCATGAACCGAAGTTTGGAATATTAAATGACTACGGACAAAGAGTTCAAGATATAACTCTGAACTATTTCTGCAAGAGTTCAAACATACACAGTTCGAACAATGTTAAAAAATTATTATTCAGACACTCTTCTCCCCTTTTTTTTCGGAATGGAAAAAAAGGGATATTTCATAAGTACACAAGAAAAAAAGATGCACAACGCAAACAGCTTGCAAATGAGAGGACAACTCTATTAATTGACCTCAACGTTTATCATCCTTTCACCCTCATTTATTTGAAATGAGCCCAGATATGATCGAAACAAATGCTCTTGCCGATGTCAGGGCAACCATTACAGAAAACCGCCGTATCAGCAGCGATATCACCATCATTACACTGGAGTGCCCGGAAATTGCCATTGCAGCAAAACCGGGAAACTTTGTCAATGTCAAGGTCAGCAACACAACACAACCACTGCTCAGACGACCCTTTTCCATCCACAATGTCAGAGACAACTCAATTGACATCATGGTCAAATCTGTCGGGTGCGGAACCGCTATCTTTTGCGACAGCGCTGAAGGCACTCCCATGATGGTACTTGGTCCGCTGGGTAACAGTTTTAATACCTCCAGCCGGAACTTCGACACCGCTCTTCTTCTCTCCGGAGGAATAGGCACAGCACCAATGTACTTTCTGGAACAGACACTTGCCCACGAAGAGAAAAAGGTAATCAACCTCGTCGGGGGCAGAACCGAAGCAGACCTGATCGCACCGGGACTTACCAATGTGCAGTTTGCTACCGATGACGGTTCAGCAGGCTTCAGGGGAAATGTAGTGGCGCTGCTTGAGAGTGTACTGCCCTCCATTGACCGGAAAGGAGGTGTGAAAGTATTTGCCTGCGGCCCCAATCCCATGCTCAAAGCACTGGCAGGATGCTGCAGAAAACATCACCTCCCGTGTGAGCTATCACTCGAATCGGTTATGGGCTGCGGCATCGGCATCTGCTACGGCTGCAGTGTTGAAATCAACGATCCTGACGGAGGGATCCGCTCCATTCTGCTCTGCCGGGAAGGTCCGGTCATCGACGCCGAACTTTTTGTACTATAGAACACTGAGATATATCTTCAAAAACATGGGAAAGGCATTCCCGAAAGCTTTTTTCAATGAACCCTGATACACTATGGCAAAAGGACTCAATAAAGTAATGCTGATAGGTCGCCTCGGCAAAGATCCGGTAACCCGTCAGGCCGGCAGCAGCACAGTATGCAACTTCACCATCGCCACAAGCGAAACATTCAAGGATGCACAGGGCTCGAAGCAGGAAAGAACCGAGTGGCACAACATTGCCGTATGGGGACGACTTGGCGAGATATGCCAGCAGTACCTTACAAAAGGTCGCGAAGTCTATATCGAAGGTAAGCTGCAAACCCGAAGCTGGGACGACCCGAAAAGCGGCGAAAAGAAATATGCCACTGACATTGTCTGCACAGACATGCAGATGCTTGGCAGTCAGAGAGATTCCGGTGCCGGCAGTGGAGGATACAGTGATGGCGGCGCATCGAATTACGAACGTCAGGCAGACAAAACTCAGCCACGCGACTATCAGGGGGACTCCGGCTATCCTGCACCATCTGCTCCTCCTTCAGCGCCCATGCTTGAAAGCGACAAGGATGACCTTCCGTTTTAATGAGACGCTGAGCGCCGGGTTCTCAACGCCCGGCACTCAGCACTTAGCACTTTTTTAATCAATGGATGCATTGAAGAAAACCCCTCTTGCCGGTACCGTTTCACCGGTTTATTTTCTCTACGGCCCCGAAAGCCACCTCAAGGAAGAGATGACCGATATGATAAAATCGGCTCTATTTCCTTCAGAGAGCGATGCAGCAGCTAATACGCACATACTCTACGGCCCGGAGCTCACGTTGGGAGAACTGGTTTCCAAAGCTTCAGAGTACCCGATGTTTACCCCGAAACAGCTTATTATTGTCCGGCAGTTTGAAAAAATCAAAAAGCCCGCGACAAAGGAGCTGCTAAAACAGCATGAAGAGAAATTCAGCCGCTACATGCAGAATCCGGCAGAGTTCACCATTCTTGTGCTTGATGCCGACCAGATTGAGAAAAAAGAGCAGGAAAAAACGCCATACAGTACACTGAAAATGTACCGCAAAGAGTTCCCGGTTATCAAAAGTCCGGATCTCTTTGCTTCCGAACGGGCAAAAGCCTCCGGATGGGAGTTCGAACCTGATGCACTCAAAGCATTTTCCGCCTATATTCAGCCATCTTCGCGGGAGATATGCCACGAAATCGAAAAAATCATCATGTACGTCTCCGCGCGGGCCGGAGTAAAGCGTATCACAGCCGCCGATGTTCTTGACTGCGTAGGTATATCCAGAACCTATAATGTCTTTGAGCTGGAAAAAGCACTTGCAGCACGAAACCTCCGCCTCTGCAGCGGCATCTCGCTCATGATCATGGATCAGGAGGGTCAAAAAGAGGGGCTCGGCAACATCGTCCGTTACCTCACCACTTTTTATATCCGGCTTTGGAAACTCTCACTGCCCGAAGTACGACAGCTTCCGCAGGCTGAAATCGCTAAAATTCTCGGCATGTACGGCAAGCAGGAGTACTTTATAAAAAACTACCTTACCTACACCCGGTCATTTTCGATCTCCGACACCGAGCAGGCAATTATCGCCCTGAAAGAGACCGATGCCGCACTCAAAGGACTTCTCCCCTACCCCGACGAGAAATTTCTGCTTCTTAAACTCATGCAAAAACTGCTGGGGTGAAAACCGAAGTAAAATAACCAGTACCTTGCATTAAACCTTCTCGAAGCACTCTTTAATCTTTTATAGGTACTATAGGTCTCATGGGACTTATAGTACCTATAAAAGATTTCAAGAAATTTTACCAAACCTCACATCCACCCTTTTCGTCGGTACCAGTCGATGGTGGTTGCAACACCTTTTTCAAGGGGAGTTCCGGCTATAAAACCAAGATCGCGTTCTGCCTTTTCCGGCGAGCAGACCCAGTAATCCTGAACCAGTTCATTGGCTTTATCACGGTTGATAAGCGCCGGCTTGCCGGTCAATGCGCCTGCAGCACCAACGAGAGTACCAACAAAAAACACAAGAGGCACCGGAAGAGAAATGGTATAAAACCGTCGAAAACCAAACACTGGACGCGCAGCAGCAACAACTTCCGCCCAAGAGAGCGCGTGATGAGAGGTTATATAATAACACTGGCCAACACCCTTTTCAGAACGGACGGCAAGCATGATACCTCTGAGAAGATCATCAACATAAATCATGCTGAAACGCTGCTTTCCGGGTCTGCCCGCCGATATCAGCACCCCTTTTGCAAGCATCTGAAAAACCTGCAGAACATCTCGATCACCCGGCCCGTAAACGGCAGGTGGACGAACAATGGTAACCGGAATATCCTGTGCATACTCCATGCAAACAGTTTCCGCCCTTGACTTGCTTCGACCGTAAGCACTCACAGGCTTGCATAGATCAGATTCGCTGACACCCGACACTCCATCCGAAGCCGGACCTGCAGCAGCAAGAGAAGAGATCAGTAAAAAACGTTTCAGCGAAGGATTATGCGCCCTGACTGCATCAAGAATGTTCCTGACCGGCATAACATTACCGGCATCAAAACCTGCTTCGTCAACCGCTTTGGTGACCCCGGCAAGATGCACAATACGGTCAACCCGCTGAACCGCCCGGCCAAGAGCCTCGCGATCACTAAAACTCCCTCTGACAATCTCTATCTTGCCGGATAAGGGCAATCCTGCACTTTCGGGACGTAAAAAAACTCTTATCTGCACTCCCTCTTTCTCAAGTAGATTCAGCAGCCTCGACCCAATAAAACCGGTCGACCCCGTCACTAAAATTGTTTCACCCATAGACACTTTTGTTCATTTATTTAATCTATTTACTTTTATTACGCCACAAAAGCATTTCTGGCAGCAAAAAAACCGGCACGGGTATTATCAAAAAAAATAAAAAAATTGATACATTTCGGTTTCAGGGCAAAACCGTCCTGCTGAAACCCGGTCACCGAAAGAAATAAGAGAACAAAACGACCGTAAGAACGAGAAATTCACGCTTTTTGCTATTAAAGCTGAGATAAATTTGCATTCCTGTGGATAAAACAAAAGATTTATTTAAAAAATGCCTTGATTTTACCCTTGCCGATGAAGTAAAGGCACAGGGTGTATATCCATTTTTTCATCCGATAGACGAAAATGAAGGTCCGGTTGTCACCTTTGCCGGACGAAAACTCGTGATGGCCGGCTCCAACAACTATCTCGGTCTGACTGCCGACCCCAGGGTAAAAGCCGCATCAATCAATGCAATCAACAAATACGGCACAAGCTGCAGCGGCTCAAGATACATGACCGGCACGGTCAATCTTCACATTGAGCTTGAAGAGAAGCTTGCCAACTTTTTCCAGAAAGAGCGCTGCCTGCTCTTCAGTACCGGCTACCAGACAGGTCAGGGCATCATCCCCACTGTTGTACAGCGCGGTGAATATATAGTCTCTGATCGCGACAACCACGCAAGCCTGGTCGCAGCATCCATAATGGCACAGGGAGCAGGAGCAAACCTTGTCCGATACAACCACAACAATATGGAGGATCTGGAGCGCGTGCTTCAGAAAATCCCTGAGTCAGCCGGACGCCTGATCGTTTCTGATGGAGTCTTTTCAGTTTCAGGTGAAATCGTCGATCTTCCTGAACTGGTAAAACTCGCCAAAAAATATAATGCACGAATTCTTATTGATGACGCACATGCCGTAGGCGTTATTGGCAAAGGTGGCCGGGGTACCCCGTCGGAGTTTGATCTGGTTGACGAGGTGGACCTCATCATGGGCACCTTCTCAAAAACCTTTGGCTCACTTGGCGGATATGTAGCAGGTGACCGCAGTGTCATCAACTATATCAAGCACAACGCATCATCCCTCATCTTTAGCGCCTCACCTACACCGGCCAGTGTTGCGGCAGTGCTTGCCACCCTCGAAATAATCAGCAACGAACCCGAACTTACTGAACGGCTGATCTCCAATACCGACTATGTTCGTCAGGGACTGCTTAAAGCCGGATTTACACTCATGCCATCACGAACAGCCATTGTCACTGTTCTGATCAGCGACCAAATGAAAACTCTGCTCTTCTGGAAAAAGCTCTTCGATGCAGGCGTTTATGTGAATGCCTTTATCCGTCCTGGCGTTATGCCGGGTCATGAAGCACTTCGAACAAGCTTCATGGCAACTCACCTCAAAGAGCATCTCGACAAGGTCATCACCGAATTCTCCACTATAGGAAAAGAGCTCGGAGTAATCTGAGCTTGGAGGCTTGGAGCAAATAATTTATTTCCATGTTATCCCCGGTACGAACCGGGGATAACTATTTCCGGCAGCACAAGTATACCGTTGCAGGAAAGTAAAAAGGACAACAACGGACAAAGAGAAATCTCAGGCAACCACAGGGTATTGCCCCTGCACACCAGTGTCATCCCGAACGCATGTGAGGGATCTCTCTTTCGACAAGCAGATCCCTCACCATCCTTCGTCAGGATTCGGGATGACACCACTCCCCCCTCCTGTCCACATCGTCTTCCTTTCGTGAACTTTCGTGTCTTTCGTGGCAACAAATCTTTTCTCATCTCCCAGCACTCAGCACTTTTCTCCTCCACCCCTGATTCACGATACTATTACCTTATCATTTGCACAATTTGCTTTTTTTTTTATAACTTTGGAGTTACGATGGCTATTCATTGCGTGATGAGATAAAGATTATTTTAATACCGATAGCTGATATGAGGTGTTGATGATGAGGTGATGACGGAGAATTCCAGAATGAGTAACCCGGTTTTTTTGTTCGTATCATTGCAACCAGACAACACACAACCATGAAAACAAAACATACGCAGTCGTATCGCGTTTCCCGTTTTGTTCTGTCGGCATTTTGCCTGACGGCTACACTCTTGCCGCTCCCGGCTCTCGGAGCTGACTACGGCATAGTAAAAGGTAAAATCACCGACAAAGCTGACGGTGAAGGCGTTTACGGAGCTTCAGTCAGTATTGCCGGAACGACTATCGGCACCACAACTGACATGAACGGCAACTTTACACTCCCCAATGTTCCGGCAAAACAGCAGAAAATATCCATCTCCATCGTAGGCTACGCCCCGGCAAGCCAAGTTGTTACCGTCGCTAACGGACAAACATACCAGGTTAACCTGCAGCTCGGTCAGACCACCATTATGGCATCCGAAGTCGTAGTCGGTGCCTCGCTCTACAAGCAGGACCGCCTTGATGTTCCTGTGACCGCCAACGTGGTCTCACAGGAAAAGATCAAGCAGCAGGCCAACCCGACACTCGACAGAATAATTGAGGATGTTCCTGGTGTTGTGGTCACACGTGCAGGCGGCCAGACCTCATCAGGTGTTCAGATTCGAGGTTCAAACACCTACCAGGGTGGAGGTATCGGTACCCGTGTTAGCGCACTTTACGACGGCTTCCCTATCAATGCTCCGGAGTCAGGTGAAGTGGCATGGTCCTCCGTCAACATGAATGCTGCTGACAAGGTTGAAATCCTCAAAGGTGCCGCAGCTACCCTCTACGGTTCAGGTGCCATGGGTGGTGTAGTAAACGTCTTCGGTCACCTTCCGGACAAACTTGAAGTAAAAGCCGGTGTGAATGGTGGCTACTACGCTGCACCTCCATCAAGCGACCAGAGTGTTTTTTATAGTGACAATCATACTCCCTGGTTCTGGAATACCTATGTCGGTTTTGGCAACAAGAGCGGAAAGTTGAACTACAACATCCTTTACACAACCAGCCATGATGACGGCTATCGCCAAAACGCCAATACACTGCTGGATGATGTAAAACTGAAAGCGCGTTACGACATTGATGCCAAACAGTACCTCCTGTTGAGCGCTTTTTACAATCAGACTAAAGGCGGCTACGCTTATGAGTGGTATACCGGCGACAGTTTCACCGTATTCACCGCTCATCCTGAACGCGCTTATGATATCAATAACAGCCAGTACTATTACGATGACATGATCAAGCGCAAAAACGCATTGGTCGGACTAAACTATGTCAACCTCCTGAGCGATAACCTCAGCCTTGATACCCGAGTCTACTATACCCATAACGCAACCAGATACGAATACAACACAACAAGTGCCAGACAAATTTCACTGCCCATTCCCTACTACAACAAAGCTGTGGGCGACTTTAACGAGACCCATTCCGACCGGCTCGGTATTGGAACGAAATTCGACTGGAGAGCAAACGACAACAACCGTGTTCTTGTTGGTGCAGAGGGAAGCATAACCGATGTCACGACCACACAGCTTACTGCCCAGTGGCCTACAGCCAATACCTTTGGTAACATCAAGGAGGACAATCGGGCTCTCTTTATTCAGGATGAGTTAAAGGTGACGGATAAACTGACCTCGCTGCTCTCACTCCGTTATGACTGGAGTGGTATTAATGCCGATCAGGCACAGTCAGCAGCAGGCGGAGCATATGTCGCTATTCAGCACAAAGCCGTTGATGCATTCAGCCCGCGTGTTGCGCTTAACTACAAGGCAATGGATGACATGTCATTCCGTGCTTCATGGGGCAGGAGCTTCCGTGCGCCAACCCTCTACGAGCGCTTTGTCCGCAGTGCCGGCCCATACTCAGGAACACCAAATCCTGCTCTGAACAAAGAGACCATGACCGCTTACGAGGTTGGTATGTTCAAACAGTTCGGTGACAAGCTCTCGCTTGACGTCGCAGGCTTTCTGAACAACTATAATGACCTGATTGAGTCTGTTATTTTAACGTCCAGATCGTTTCAATACAGAAACATAACGAAAGCCCGAATCTATGGTATCGAAACAGGCCTGAACTATAGACCTGCAATCGACTGGGCGTTTAACGTATCTTACACCTACATGAATGCAAAAGACCGCTCTTATGTGACGAATCTCTTTGATATGCAGCATCTCAATCCGGATCCAACCTGGCTGGCCTACAGACCCGAGCATACCGCTTCAGTCGGTGCGACATGGAAAGCAACCGACAAGCTGTCGCTTAACGTAAATGGCCGCTATGTCTCGCAGTACAAATCAGTCAGTTCACATCCGAATGCAACCAGTGCAAACTATCCTGGCGATTTCGTTGTATTTAACAGTGGCCTGAAGTATCAGGCAGGCGAAACCGCTTCAGTGAGCCTGCTCTGCAAAAACATGAACAACACACAGTATCAGGAAGCTGAGTGGTTTGCTGCACCAGGACGCAGCTATGTTGCTGGTGTCGATTTCACTTTCTGAGAAATCCGCAGGCACTTTAGCTATCACATCTGAAGCCAGCCCCTCATCCGTAGGGGCTGGCTTTTTTAATCGTTAGCATTCATCAAGGGATTTTATTACATTTTGCAATCCTGTTACAACCACATCAAACGCACATCTTTTGTAATTCTATGCACGATAAAATCAGAATTGCCGCTATTGTCGGGATGGAGCAATGCAATCAGCGGGTATGGCGCGAGGTTACGTCTAAAATTTCCGCACATGCTGAATTAACCCAATGGACCGATCAGGACCTTGAGCATCAGAATCCTGAAACGGCCGAAGCCATCCGCAATGCCGACTGCATTTTTACCACCCTGATTCAGTTCAAGGGGCAGGCTGACTGGCTTCAGGAGCAGATCGAACAGTCAAAGGTGAAAACCATCTTTGCCTATGAGTCAATGCCGGAAGTAATGCAGCTGACTAAAATAGGCACTTATGTTGTATCCGGAGACGGCAGCGGTATGCCCGATATCGTCAAGAAGGTTGCCAAGATGCTGGTTAAGGGACGCGATGAGGACGCACTTTACGGCTACATGAAGCTGCTGAAAATCATGCGCACCATGCTGCCGCTCATCCCGAAAAAGGCAAAGGATTTCAAAAACTGGATGCAGGTTTACACCTACTGGATGAACCCGACCACTGATAATCTGGCCTCGATGTTCAACTACATCATGGCAGAGTACTTTGAAGCGGGTATCAAGGTTGAAAAGGTCGTTGAGGTTCCCACCATGGGCTTCTACCACCCGGATGCACCGGAGTACCAGAAGGATCTGCACCATTACGAAAAGTGGCTGCACAAGCACAAAAAAGGTTCTGAAAAAAACAGAAATATCGGGCTCCTCTTCTTCCGCAAGCATCTGTTGCAGGAGAAAGAGTATATCGACAATACCATTCGCGCAATAGAAGCAAAAGGGCTCAATCCCCTGCCGGTATTTGTCATGGGTGTTGAAGGTCACGTCGCCGCCAGAGAGTGGTTTACCCATAACAACATCGACATGCTCGTCAACATGATGGGCTTCGGCTTTGTGGGCGGCCCGGCGGGCGCAACAACACCGGGTGCATCTTCAGCCGCACGTGATGAGATTCTGGGCAAAATCAATGCCCCCTACGTCGTTTCACAGCCGCTCTTCATACAGGATGTGGCATCATGGAAGTCACAGGGCGTTGTACCGCTCCAGTCCGCCATGACCTACTCCCTGCCTGAAATGGATGGCGCAGTATGCCCGGTTGTGCTCGGCGCCATCAAGGATGGCCGTCTTCAGACTGTGCCTGACCGTCTTGAAAGGCTTGCAGGAATAGCTAAAAAAATTTCCGGGCTGCGTCAGACCCCCAACAAGGCAAAAAAGGTTGCCCTTGTAGTCTACGACTATCCGCCGGGCATGGGTAAAAAAGCCAGCGCTGCGCTGCTTGACGTACCGAAAAGTATCTACAATATTCTCCTGACGCTTCGTGCTGAAGGATATAATGTCGGGGAACTGCCGGAATCACCGGAAGTTCTGCTTGCGATGCTCGACAGAGCTACCGATTACGAAATCCAGGCACATGAGCAGGATTGCTTCGCCATTGACCGCGAAACCTTCAACAGCATCACCAGCTCAAGAGAGCGTGAACGCATTGAAGGGCGCTGGAGCGGCTTCCCCGGCGAGATCGGGCCAATCAAGCCCGACAAACTCTTTATCGGTGGTCTGACACTCGGCAACATCTTTATCGGTGTTCAGCCGCGCCTCGGTATCCAGGGTGACCCGATGCGCCTGCTCTTCGACAAGGAGAACACACCGCACCATCAATATATCGCCTTCTACCGCTGGATCAGTCGTGTGTTCGGAGCCAATGCCATGGTACACATCGGTATGCACGGCACAGCCGAGTGGATGCCCGGCCTTCAGCTCGGTGTAACCGGCGACTGCTGGTCAGACGCCCTGCTCGGTGAGGTACCGCATTTCTATATCTACCCGATCAACAACCCGAGCGAAGCCAACATCGCCAAGCGACGCGGCTACGCAACCATGATTTCGCACAACATCCCGCCACTTGCACGCGCCGGACTCTACAAGGAGCTCCCGGCATTCAAGGAGATGCTGAATGACTACCGCGAACGTGGGCTCGAAAAGATCGTGGATGTCGAAACTGAAGAGGTCATTATCACCAAGGCGCAGCAGCTCAACCTGACTGATGACTGCCCCCGAATCGAGGGTGAGAACTTCCAGGACTATATCAGCCGTCTCTACACCTATATGATGGAGCTTGAAGGACGCTTGATCTCCAACTCGCTTCACGTCTTTGGCGAAACACCGAAGCTTGAAACCCAGGTAACAACCATTACCGAGTACCTGAAAGTGCGCGGCAACGAAAAATCGCTACCGTCAATCATCATGCAGGCGATCGGTGAAGACAAACTCTTTGGTGATTATGCCTCGCTCGCTACCCGCGCGCGCAAGGGAGAGCCGCAAGCCATGAAAGCACGCGAACAGGTGGACGATCACACCCGCGAGTTTATACAGCAAACCATTTTCGGCCAGAGCAATCCGGGAACTGTCTTTAACGTCCTGACCGGCGGAGCAAAGATTTCGCAGGAGATGGGTGAAGCTATCAACACCGCACTCCAGGACGGCCTTGCCCTCAAGCGCGCTCTTGAAGACAACAGCGGCGAGATGAAGGGCTTCCTCCGCGCCCTTTGCGGAGAGTATATTCCCTCCGGATCAGGCGGCGACCTTGTGCGAGACGGAGCTGGCATTCTGCCAACCGGACGCAACATCCACGCCATTGACCCCTGGCGCATTCCTTCGGAACTTGCATTCAAACGCGGACGGCAGATCGCCGACTCGATCATCAATCGCCACGTCGAAGAGAACAACGGCGAGTACCCTGAAACCATTGCACAGGTGCTATGGGGACTTGATACCATCAAGAGCAAGGGTGAAGCTGTAGCCGTCATCATTCATCTCATGGGAGCTGAGCCGGCTTACGACGCCCAGGGCAAAATCAGCCACTACCGCCTCGTTCCTCTCGAAAAGCTCGGTCGTCCGAGAATCGACGTTCTGATTCAGATCAGCTCGATTTTCCGCGACACCTTCGGAGTCCTTGTCGACCACCTCGACAAACTGGTCAAGGATGCTGCAAAAGCCATTGAGCCCCACGAGATGAACCACATCAAAAAGCATGTGGATGAAGCAATTAAAGCGGGAAGTGATTTCGAAAGTGCCACCTCGCGTCTCTTCACCCAGGCCCCCGGAGCATACGGCTCACAGGTTGAGGAGCTGGTTGAGGATTCAGCATGGGAGTCAGAAGAGGATCTCGACAACATGTTCATCAAGCGCACAGGATTTGCCTACGGTGGCAACCGCTACGGTGACCAGCAGACCGATATTCTCAAAGGTCTTCTCAGCACCGTTGACCGTGTTGTACAGCAGGTTGACTCGGCAGAGTTCGGCATTACCGATATCGACCGCTACTTCTCCTCATCGGGAGCACTGCAACTCTCAGCCCGTCGCCGCAACCCGAAAGGTGACAAGGTAAAACTGAACTATGTGGAAACCTTTACGGCAGATGTTAAAATCGACGATGCCGACAAGGCTCTGAAAGTGGAGTTCCGCAGCAAACTGCTCAACCCGAAATGGTTTGAGACCATGCTTGAACAAGGGCACAGCGGAGCAACCGAAATCAGCAACCGCTTTACCTACATGCTCGGCTGGGATGCCGTCACCAAAGGTGTAGACGACTGGGTCTACAAAGAGGCTGCCGAAACCTACGCCATGGATCCGAAAATGCGCGAACGACTCATGAAGGTCAATCCAAAAGCCTTCAAGAACATCGTAGGCCGTATGCTCGAAGCCAGCGGACGCGGCATGTGGAGCGCCGATCCGGAGATGATCGAAAAACTCCAGGAGATCTACTCCGACCTTGAAGACCGTCTCGAAGGGATCGAGGTTTAACTCTCGCAGAATACATGTACTCCCAAAAAGCACGGCTCCCCCCGTGCTTTTTGGTTTTAAAATAAGTGGCCCTCGCCCCAAAGCACTCTTTAATCTTCTATAAGGCCTATAAGACGTATTGGCCCTATATTTCCCTTCAACAAGGCAAACACGCAGGTTTGCCCCTACACCTTTTCGTGTTAATTCGCGCAATTCGCGGACAACCTTCCCCTCTTCAATTCAGAATCCATCATCTCTTAATCATCGGTATTGCTGATAATGATCATTATTATGAGTATCTTGGCGGAGTTTAAAAAAACGTGAAGCCACCCGGCAAGGTAAAAAGCAGAACATCTGTTCGCTCGAAAAAATGGTCTCGCTTGAAGCTCCTCAAAGCACTCTTCCGAGGGTTTCGGGAAGCAGAAGCAGAGACTATCGATGAGCTGGCAGGAACTCAATGCCGATCTCGAAACAAGAATTGAAAGGGTTCATGAGTGCATTCACGCAACTGTTTTTTTAAGACTACATCAAGAAACATCAAAACCTATACCATGAGCAGCTCCTCATTCAATGCTGAAGAACACAAAAAAATGCTCCGCTCCTACTTCAACGGGCAGGGCTTCCAGCGATGGGCATCAATATACGGAGACGACAAACTCTCCTCAGTACGCAATACCGTCCGACAGGGCCATGCGGTCATGATGGACAAGGCATTTGACTGGCTGCAAAAGCTTGGGCTGCCGAAAGGAGCAACCGTACTTGATGCAGGCTGTGGCACCGGACTCTTCAGCATCAGACTGGCAAAAGCAGGCTACAAGGTAAAGTCGGTCGATATCGCATCACAGATGGTCGGAAAGGCAAAAGAGGAAGCCATAAAGCAGGGGGTTGACGGCAACATTGAATTCGAAGTCAATACCATTGAATCGGTAAGCGGCACCTATGACGCCGTGGTCTGTTTTGATGTGCTTATCCACTACCCGGCAGAAGGATTTGCCGAGGCCTTCCGCAATCTGAGCAGCCTCACAAAAGGGTCGGTTATTTTCACCTATGCTCCATACAACAACATTCTTGCCTTCCAGCACTGGATCGGAGGCTATTTCCCGAAAAAGGAACGGAGAACAACCATCCAGATGATCCGCGATGAGGAGATGCAGCGAGCAATGGAGAGAGCAGGGATGGAGGTAAAAAGCCGTGAAAAGATCAGTTTTGGCTTTTATCACACCATGCTGATGAATGCATCGCATAAGTAAGGGTTTAATCTGCGAAAACCATAAGAGATTTTTCCAAATAAATTGTAAATTAAAAATCAAGGGATTTTTTACTGGTAGATCGGCGTTCCCCCTTAGCGAGTAAAGAGATTCCTATTTTTGTTAAAAAACATATCTGGAGGGTGAAGACTGATGAAAATACTGATGGTTCAGCCAAATTATCATTCAGGTGGAGCTGAAATTGCCGGTAACTGGACGCCAAGCTGGGTAGCCTACATCGGTGGCGCCCTTAAACATGCAGGGTTTGACCAGGTGCGCTTTGTTGACGCCATGGCCGACAATCTTGAAGACGATCAGATTGAAGAGATCATCAGAAAAAACAAGCCTGATGTGGTAATGGCAACCAATATTACCCCATCTATCTTCAAGGCACAGGACATTATGAAGGTCGCCAAAAAGGTTGACCCGAAAATAAGAACCATAATGGGTGGTATTCATTCGACCTTCATGTACCCGCAGGTACTGAGCGAAGCACCCGAGACCGACTATGTTGTCCGTGGAGAAGGCGAAGAGGTTACCGTTAACCTCATCAGAGAGATCGCTGCCGGTACCGACCGGGAGAACCGCGCCAACATCACTGGTATCGCCTATCTTGATGACGAGGGCAAGGTGTTTGCAACCGCTGCACATCCGGTAATCGAGGATCTCGATACCCTTACCCCCGACTGGAGCCTCTACGACTGGGATAAATATATCTACACCCCGCTCAACTGCCGTCTTGCTGTACCGAACTTTGCAAGAGGATGCCCCTTTACCTGTACCTTCTGCTCACAGTGGCAGTTCTGGCGCCGGTACCGTGCACGCAGCCCGAAACTCTTTGTTGATGAAATCGAGGTACTCGTTAAGAAATACAACGTTGGATTCTTTATCCTTGCTGACGAAGAGCCGACTATCAACAAGCAGAAATTCGTATCACTCTGTCAGGAGCTGATCGACCGCAAACTCAACGTCTCCTGGGGTATCAACACCCGCGTTACCGACATTATGCGTGATGCTGATCTGCTCCCATTCTTCCGCAAGGCAGGCCTTGTACACGTCTCGCTTGGAACAGAGGCTGCAAGCCAGATGAACCTGAACCGGTTCCGCAAAGAGACCACAATTGAGGAGAACAAGTTCGCCATCAAGCTGCTTCAGAAAAACGGCATCGTAGCTGAAGCACAGTTTGTAATGGGACTTGAGCATGAAACTCCTGAGACCATCGAAGAGACCTACCAGCTCTGCAAAGACTGGGATCCTGATATGGCCAACTGGACAATCTACACCCCATGGCCATTCTCCGATCTCTTCAAAGAGCTTGGCGACAGGGTTGAAGTACGCGACTACTCCAAGTACAACTTTGTGACGCCTATCATCAAGCCGGATAACATGGAGCGTGAGGATGTGCTCAAGGGCGTGCTGAAATCATATGCACGGTTCTATGCACGCAAAACCTTCTTCAGCTACCCATGGATCAAAGATCCTTATGTGCGCAAGTACATGCTTGGATGCCTGAAGGCTTTTGCCCAGACAACCATCACCAAGCGCTTCTACGATATCGACCGCGTCAAGACCAAGAACAACAAGATCGAAATCGATCTCGGCTTTGACAAGTCAAGAATCCTGACACAGAATGAGGTCAAAAACCTCAAGGAACTGCGTCCGGAGATGGTTGCCGACATGAGCTTCGGTCTCAAGGAAGCTGGCTATCAGCGTGAGCATGATGAGCACAACTGGGACGAGTTTGACGAGTCCACCATCAAGGATCGCAACTCTTCAACAGTACGCAACTGCTGAGTTGTTCAACGCTCTCAATACAACAAAAAAACCCTCCACTTCGGAGGGTTTTTTTGTTAAGCATGCTGATGCTTATTTGATCGAAATCTCTTTACCGGTTTTAGGCTTTGGCTCCGATTTTGGAAGAACGATCTTCAGAACACCATTGTCGAACGATGCCTCAATTTTTTCAGCATTGACGTTCTCACCGACAGTAAAACTCCGGCTCAAACTTCCCCATGAACGCTCTATTCGGTGATATCCCTTTTTCTTCTCCTCCTCACTCTGGGTTCTTTCGGCTGTGATGCAGAGCACATCATCATCCATTGCAACCTTTACATCCTCTTTTTTGACACCCGGGAGATCAGCCTCAATATTGATGGCATTTTCATCTTCGCTGATATCAACCTTGAAGGATGGAGCGACCATTGAAGAAAAAAAAGGCGACACCTTGTCGTTGAAAACATCCTCAAACATTCTCAACGGATCCCTGCCATAAAGTTTGAGTGACATGACTGCACCTCCATCTTTTAATGGTTTAAAAGTTGAAACTGAACTCATGAATACCAAAAAACAAAAACACAGCTAAACCGAAATAAATTCCCCGCGGGTATGGAAGAAGGAGCCAAGTGCCAGGGGTTAGGCATAATACATAGCACCTGTCCCGAGAGAAAAAAGGACCCAAAGGACTTCAAGGACTACAGGGACGAAGAGAAACCCCAGGGACTACCAACATCCGCCCCTACAGGGCTTAAAACCTAATACCTCTTACCTCTTCACCTATCACTTAGCTCCTTCTTCTCAGCGTATCGTTTCAAGAAAACGCTCGGTATCGACAGCAGCCATACATCCGGTTCCGACAGCGGTAACGGCCTGGCGGTAGGTATAGTCCTGGACATCGCCGCAGGCAAAAACACCCTGAACACTGGTTTCGGAGGATGATTTTTTGGTTTTGATATAACCGTAGTCATCAAGTTCAAGCTGCCCCTTGAACAACCCGGTATTCGGTGCGTGACCAATAGCCATAAATACTCCGTCACAGGAGTGCTCAACAAGCTCCCCGGTCTTGACGTTTTTCAAACGGATTCCGGTTACCTGCAGGCCATCACCGAGAATTTCATCAACGACTTCGTTGAGCATCATGGTGATTTTCGGATTCTTCTGAACCCTGAGACTCATGATTTTTGAGGAGCGGAACTCTTCACGACGATGGACAAGCACAACTTCAGAAGCAAATTTGGTAAGGTAGAGTGCCTCTTCCATGGCTGTGTCACCGCCACCGATAACAAAGACCTTGCTGTCACGGAAGAAAAATCCGTCACAGGTTGCACAGGCTGAAACGCCCTTGCCGCGGTAGCGGTCTTCAGACTCTATGTTGAGCCACTTGGCACAGGCTCCGGTTGCAACAATTAGCGCGTGAGTAAAGAGTTCACGACCATCTTCAAGCAGAAGCGAGAAAGGGCTTCTTGAAAGATCAACCTCAGTAACGCTCCCTGCAAGAAATTCCGTACCGAACTTGGCAGCCTGCTCACGCATTTTCGCCATCAGTTCAGGCCCGCGTATACCTTCAGGAAAACCGGGGAAGTTCTCAATTTCCGTGGTGATCATGAGCTGCCCGCCCGGCTGCATCCCGTCAATGACAAGCGGCTTAAGATTGGCTCTGCCTGTGTAGATAGCTGACGTATATCCTGCAGGGCCGGTACCCATGATAATGATGTCACGTACTTCTCTTGCCATATTGGTCATGATAATGTTATTAATAAATTCTCTACCCCCGTGTTGGAATCACTGAATCATGCAATATGCAGATCCATTTTCTTCGAAATCTGGTTTTTCGGTACAGCTCCGAGTAACTGGTCAACAACCTGTCCGTTCTTGAATATAAGCAGACTCGGGATACTTCTGATACCAAATTGGGCTGCTGTAGCAGGGTTCTCATCAACATTGAGTTTTGCTACAACTGCCTTTCCGGCATACTCTGCGGCAAGTTCCTCAATAACTGGACCAAGCATCATGCAAGGACCACACCAGGTAGCCCAGAAATCAACCAGAGCAACCTGACCAGAATCAAGGATTTCGGATTTGAAATTCTTGTCTGTTGCTGCAACATAGTTATCGCTCATACTTCATTACCGTTTAAGTTAAGAATTACAAAGATTTTATGATAACCATCGCACTCTTAAACTACTCTTAACGAATACTTAAATTTCGCTTATAAAGAGAAGAAAAATTTGGGCCACGAAAGCAAACGAATGGAATGTAGGGGCGATCCTGTGTGATCGCCCCTGGGGGTGAGATTTCTCTTCGTCGTTGAACGCCCTGAACGACAAAACGGAAAAGATTCTCAATTGCAGGTGAGTTCCCGACGAAATCGGGAGTTCACCTGCCAAAGGAAAGATCAGGAGTGTCCGCCGACAACAATACGCATGATTTTAACATTAAGTACGACAAACCGGACAAGCTGCCACAAAACATTTTTCCGCCAATACAGTGTTGTTTTTGAGGGTACCGGAGGGTAGGCCTCATCATAATATGCCTTGACTTTATTGGTGCTCATTGTATTCAGTATTTAACGTTATTACGCCTTATAGTGTAAGGGTTTAGGTGCGTCCCTGAAAGACTCGGCACTTAACACCTCACAATGTTATGTCATCTCGAACGCAGAGAGAGATCTCCTGTCACAAAAAGCAGATCCCTCCTTTCAGTTCGGGATGACACCACCGCCAACTCATCCCTCGTCACTCTTCATCCCCTTCTCTTCCTTTCGTGACTTTCGTGGCCAAAAAACTTCCTCTTCAACTCATCACTTTATTCAGGAATAAGCCACCAGAACGGATATCCCTTTGCCTTGTGAAAGAAGAGGTAGTGCAGTATCACTTTGAGCCAGTGGCCGGCAAGACCAGCCTCACCAAGGGAGTAGTTCATGTCACGGCCCCACTCAGGGTATTTTTCCCAGTCAGGCACAACAGGAAAAAGAGTCATTGAGGCGCCAAGTCCATCAAATGAACCAAAACCTGCCGATACAACGCATGCCGCGCCCATTCTGCTCATGGATGCTTTATGACGGTGTTCCGTGGCTCCCTGTATTTTCTCGGCAATATTCAGCGCAACGATTTTCCCCATAACACCGGCAGGCATTCCAGTTCGAGGGGCGGTCGGGAATATCTGACGACCGGTAGGGCTCGACATCGGCTTTGAAATCGGGTGGGGCGGAGCAAAAGCAATCCCCGGAGCATAGATGTTTTTATAGAGCGGGTTCTGATAAATTGATGGCCAGTCATTAGCTGCCCAATCGTCAAAGGGCTTGCCGGAGTAGTCTGCATCGACTTTCATGAACTTGTTCGGGGCAAACATTTTTTCGGTAATATCATTGCCCTCCCTGTCATAAGAGGTAAGTCCAACCCCTGAAAATGAAGGAATGAGCATGGCAAAATCAAACTCCTGGGTGAGGTTTTCACCATCAAGCGTCTCATAGTAGGCCTTACCGGGTTCAACCTTGTAGACACCTGCTCTTCTGATCCAGTTAATGCCGTACTCGGCCATAATTGATTCGGTGAATACCTTTGTCGGAGTATAGTAGCCGCCCCGGTTGATGAACGCGCCGGCCATTCCGAAATCACCAAGCTCATACTCATTTGACAGCCAGGTAATCTGCGCTTTATCACTCAGACCGAGTTTTGATATTTCGTGGGCAACATTCAGAATATATTCAAATGCCGCACCCTGGCAGGTTGCCATGGCATGACCGGTACCAATCAGAATCCGCTGCTTCTCGCCGGCCTGCATTTTTTTGATGATCTTCTGAAGGTTCTCCCAGGCATGCGCTGCATGACTGTATGTGCAAACCGAAAAGGTATTTTTATCAGGGCCGAGACCTTCGGTAGCGTCAAAATTGAGCTTTGGGCCCGTTGCATTGACAAGGTAATCGTAATCGACTTTCTCGATCTGACCGGCGTGCTGCTCATCGGTATACTCAATGGTAACGTACCCTTTTGAGATTTCATGATCGCCCTCAGGGTGAATTTCTATCGCTTTGGCCTGCTTTCGGATAATTCCCCAGCGACCATACACTTTTTTCAGCTCAAACCGGACATCGTCAATCGACATTCTTCCGACGCCAACCCAGATGTTTGAGGGAATCCACTGGTAGTATGCGTTCGGAGTAACAACGACAACTTCATGCTGCTTTCCGAGTTTCTTTTTGAGAAAGGCTGCACAGGTATGACCTGCAACACCGGCCCCTAAAACGACAACTTTTGCCATAGTTTCTTGATTTTTTCGGTGCAAAAAAATGTACTCTGTCACAGGTGTTAGGCATAATACAGAGCACTCATCACTCACTTAAATGAAAGCCTGACCCGGCTCAACACCAGCGGCTTTGAGAATTTTCGCAAGGGGGCAGAAACCGGTGAATGCAGCCTGAAAAAGATTGAGGCCAACAAAGCCGGTAAACCACAGCCAGTTCTGATTGTGATAGATTGAAAGCAGGACACTTGAAAACACAAACAAGCCCGCAACCGCAAAGACAAGACGATCCATATTCATAGGAAGCACTCCGGTGATTGATATAAACTCTCTTTCAGAAAGAGCCAGTAACTTGTTCCAATACAGTACTTTTTATCATTGAAACACGCAGTAGTGACTCGGAAATCAATGTAAATCCGATAAATCACCCTACTTATTGGCATATGCTAATAATAAAAAATAAAAAGCATTGAACAAACAGATAAGCCTGTAATTCTTTCGGGGGCGTCTCCGAACGGGTGAGGAAGATGAAAAAAAATGTGCCGAGTTAAAGAGGAGATTACGGAGTAGGGGTTAGAAGGGGGAAAAGTGGACGCGAGCGTGGACAGGGAAATGGTGGACGGAAGTGGACAAGAGAAAGGGATTTCTCGGGGGCTACCGATACTCCGCCACTGCGGAACTGAAGATCTTCATTTTTCGTGTGATTTCGTGTGATTCGTGGTTGAAAATCTTCTCTGTCCAATTTCAAAATCTCTTCAAACTTCGGAGAAGCATCCGCCCTTGCGTTTCAGAGAGATGCCGCATTGAGCACAGGTGTTCTCCCGGCAGGGTTCACCCTTCAGATGGGGTACCTCATGGCCGCACCCCGGGCAGACACAAATGTCCGGCCGTTCAGTCGGCAGCGAGTCACAGAGGTGGCTGACAAAACCGCCTTCAATACAGAGCCCTTTTCCTTCAACAAGTGCCTCTGCAACTTTTTTATGGGCCGACTCAAGGATACGGCCAAATGTCTGGCGGGAGACATTCATCCGTTCAGCAGCTTCAACCTGGTATAATCCCTCGCTGTCAGCCAATCGTATGGCCTCAAATTCATCAACGGCAAGAACCACACTTTCCAGACTTTCACAGGGCACTCCATCAGGCCTGAAACAGGTGATCTTTGGAAGATCCTTAACACTCCGGCAGTTTACAGGTCTGCCAACACGTCTTTTCTTCATATACAAACCGTATCTATTACATTCCACTCTAAACAATACATTGCACGAACTACCTGCAGGTCGGAATATCGCAAAATTGATTTAGAACCCGGAATAAATTGGTTGTAAAAAAAAGTCCTGTATCAAGTTAACCTTTTAATATTTATACAGTCTGGTCTATCACAATTGTTAACCTGCTTATCGAATATCAAGACACCGCTATCCGATTCAAACAGGATAGAACAAGTACCTCTCGCCCGCCACTGGAAATCATCGGGTTACCGTGGTCACTACAATTTCGGGTGGATCCTGAATATGGCGTTTAACTGCGCAGAGATTCGCCGCATTGATGACCGCATCTTGGTATTTTTCGGGGAAATCACCGGGCAGCTCTATCGAAAGCTCGATTTTTCCTATCCCGCGACCTGATTCCCTGACAACATGTGACTGTACAATCCTGATACCCTCTGTCGGAATCCCCCGGCTCTGGCAAAAAGAGAGCACAAAAAAGCCTGCACAGGTGCCGATGGATGCAAGAAAAAGGGAAAACGGCTCCGGAGCGGAACCCTCACCACCTGCATAAGTGGACTGATCGGTATGCATGGTAAAACCATTAAAATCAGCATTTACCTTTTTTCCGCCGCCAAAGGTTACGATCATTTCACTTGTCATCATGCTAAAGTGCTGTTTATAGTTGCTGTCGAGTGTTTATTCTCAATCTAAAATATAGACCTTCCCTCTATTATACGCATATGCCCATAATAAAGCAAGCTGATTACCTGAACTCTGATTGATCTTTGTCAGTCAGAGTTCAGGTAGAGATAATGATCCTTCAAGCTTACCTCTTCAGCATGGTTCCAAAACCGAGGCGATCGGCGATATTGGCTTCAGGATCGATGACGGGATGAATAAGCGGCGAAGCGCAGGTCATAAGCGTCGTAACACCCGGTCCGTGACCGGCTTCCCTGCAATCACTGTGCACAACAATACCGATCGTGACGGCACCCTTGCGGTATGCTCTGCCATAGCGATTATCATGATCGAGCAGGGCAACAAAGTCACCAAAACGAATCTTGTCAATCCCGTAATCCCTGACCGTTTCGGCATCACTCGTCATAATATCATAGTCACCCTTTGCAACATGGGCAGAACCGATTCCCGATCCCATGCAGACAGCAGGAACAATAGTGGTCACCGGCACCTCAAGCACCCCCTCCTCAACTTCCTGAATCTTCATTGCACCAAGAAGAGCGGGATCAAGGTTAAAGAGGGCGATATCACCATAATCAACAAGCTGCAACCCCTGACCTTTCCCCCGAATAATAATGGTATCGCTGTAAAGCAGCTTCTCCTTCACCTCACGCGGGAAATCAACAATCACATGCTCAGATCCGCCATGATGACCGAGAACCCTGCCTTCGGCCCCTTTGGCCTCACCGGTAACAACGGTGGCGATATTGCCTGCACAGGAGTAGATCTGCACTCCGACATTCGGATGCTCGTAGGGTTTCTGGGTATCAGCGGTACAGCTAACGCCCGGCTCTATGTGATCACCCTGCCATCCGAATGCGGAGTCTCCTACCTGGACGTTCAGGGTAATGCCTCCGATAGAGGGAAGAATAAAGGGTATGCCATGATGGTCAACCTCCCAGTTGCCTCTGGTTCTCGGCTGCCCCGGCTGACACTGAAGCAAAAATTCCACTATATGCGCTTCATTCGTTTTAAGCATGGATTCTCATTAAAGGTTGTGAGTGATGTACTGAAACAGAGCACCGGTTAGACATCCAGCCCCGGACGTTTAAATGATCTTGCTGCGGGAAAAAGAGCCTCTACTGAACGGCGAAGCCTGTCAAGATGGAGAAGAAGAGAGAGCGTGCTGTTCTCCCTCGATGGCAGGGCTGTGTAAAGCCGGCTCCACGCGGCAAGGGAGCGGTCGATGGTTATGAGCGCAATCTTTGCACTGCCGTTGGCATCGTTGTCTGCGCTATTGATCCCGGAAGCGATATCGTTCATTCGCCCTTCAACAGCACGAACCATTTTCGGATAGATAAAGTACTGATAACGCCTGATGATCTCGACCGGCTCTTCCAGAGAAGAGAGTGCAGCAGGCAAAAGAGACTCATCCTCAAAATGCTCATCAACTGCGGCAAACCATTCATTGACCATACCGGCATAGTGAAGCGCTGCCGTTGAGCATGGATGTTCCCGTGCACTATGATAGAGACTTTCGGGCGGGTCGGATTGTACGCTCTCTTTTTGAAGATCTTCAACTCCCGCCCCCTCAGTCAAGGCTGTTTCTTGCACAACACGCATGGCCTGAAGAAGTGCTTCACCCATCTCCTGCCAAAAACCGGCATTCAAGACATCAAGCTCTTTCAGGGGAGTGCTGCTCTCTTCCTCTCCGGATTCAACCTGAAACTGAAGACAGCGAGAGGTAAATGCACAACGCTCGCACCAGCGGTCGCAATAGGTATAGATACCTTCTATCAGGTGAGATGTATCATCCATGGTTACTTCGTTACGTGGCCGATAGTCAAACCGGAGTAGAAGAAAATACAAAAAACAGAATCGCCTGCAATCAGGCAATGAGTGTAAAGGATGTTATCGCATGCCGGGCCGGGAAAAAAGAATCATAAACAGTGGATCCCCCCTGAGAGGAAAACTCCTCACCGTCTCAAAAAAGTCTCACTATTCACCTCATTAAACGGATGATTTAAACAATAATGAGACAGTGCTTCTCCGAAAACATCGCAACAGAGCCCCTCTCATGTATCGTTCTGTCGAACATAAATATAGGACATTTTTAATCCTGAAAGCACCATAAAACAACACGATCCCGTCAGAAAAAGGGGAAGAGGCGTGGCCGTTTACGGGCAGGACTCCGTTCTTTGGCACGGAAGTTGATGAATGATATACAGAACTATTAAAACAATCCACCACAAAGGGAGAACCATCATGACACACTTCAAATCCATAAGAACTATCGCTCTCGGTGCAGCACTTCTTGGTTTATTCGCAGTGCCATCATCTGCCAGAGCAGCGGTTACTCAATCGGGAACAACCACCGTCACGGTTACCATGCCGGAGTATCTTGTTCTGCACTACTACAGTGCTGTTGCCCTGAACTTTTCCGCCACCTCGGCAAGCGCATCACAGACAGGTTCACCGCTTTCGGCTACCTGGACAACTCTCGGCGATACCTCAACAACTCTTGCTGCATCAGCAACAGAGGTAGGGCCCTCGTCAGCTAACATTACACTGAAGAATGCCTGGGCAATTGCCGGTCTCTCAAGCAGTGGAACAGCAACCGTATCAATTACCGGAACTGATTTCGCAGCAACAAGAGTCGGTTCAACCTCGAAGATAGGTGTAAGCGGATACGGACTGGCCTCAACAAATGGCGTAAGCGGAGCGGTTTCAGGAAGTACCATTACCACGCAGTTGCGCGGAGTTACCGGTCAGGCACAGACCGTTGGTGATGTCAAAATGACACTCAACTTCTCGAATACCACTGAGTCCGGTGCACATACAGGATCGTTCACGATTACTGCACAGACCATCTGACGCAGAGTATTGTAACTGCTCTCTTACCTTCATCTCATGTAGACTACAAGCAAGGCTCTTTTCTGGAGCCTTGCTTGTTTTGTTCTACCAATCAATACGACCACGCAGCAGTTTGACTTCTGAACGTTTTTCCTTGCTTTCGAGTCGTTTTTGACGTGAACTTCCGGTCGGCTTTGTCTCCCTGCGCTTTTTGGGAACAACAGCAACACTATCGAGAATAAGCTGCAAGCGAAGGAGCGCATCTTCCCGGTTTTTTTCTTTTGTCCGATAGCGCTGGGCTTTAATGACAAGCACACCATCTTTAGAAATCCGCCTGTCTTTCAGGGCAAGCATGCGCCCCTTCACCGCGTCAGGAAGAGATGAGGCCCTGACGTCAAAACGCAAATGAACCGCACTTTCAACCTTGTTGACATTCTGCCCGCCCGCACCCTGTGAGCGCATGGAGTGCAGTTCAAGCTCCTCTTCCCTTATGGTCACCTTGTTCATAGTCTCCCCGCGTTTCCCCCCGACTGCGTCAGGGGCTGCCAATATTATACCCAGAGCTTAGCCTGAAATCCAGAATCTCTGCTACATCTTCCTTTCGTGCCTTTTCGAGCAATCCCTGGACAAAACTCTTCCTCTTCAACAGGGCAACCACAAGGGATTGCCCCTACACCCTTTTCGTGCCATTCGTGGACAAAAATCTTCTCTTTTTCCCAGCACTTTTCTTCATCCCTCATCTCTTCATCTGTCATCTCGAACGCAGAGAGAGATCTCCCTTAACAAAAGATAGATCCCTCCCTTCAGTTCGGGATGACAATGGGAATGTTCGGGATGACAATACGAATATCCGCAATGACATCACTTCCTACCTAACACATAGTACCTCTTACCTCTTCCTCTCAGCACTCGCGACTCAGCACCCGGCACTTTTTTTCTAATCCCCCCCTAACACCTTTTCCAAAGTTTCTGGCCAGGAGCTGAACTGGATTGCGCGTATGCCTGTTTCAGATGCAGCAATGCAGTTTTCATGCCTGTCGTCAATAAGCAGAAACTCCTCTGCAGGAAGACCTGAATCAGAAAGCACATGCATAAATGCCTCCCGTGAGCTTTTCAGGAATCCATGCTCATAGGAGAGATAATATCGCTCCCTGCCTCTCAACAAAGGTACGGTGTTCAAGAGAAAGGCAAAATGGAGCGGGTCGGTGTCGCTCATAATCCATATCCGGTGCTCTTTTTCGAGAAGCTCTACTCCCCGGTCCGCGCCTTGCAAAGGAGTAAAGATATTCTGCCACTTCGCCCTAATATCAGAGGTTTTGCTGTTTTGTATGAGCCGGTCACCCTCAATCATGGCCAGATAGTCAAAAGGGGCAATCATTCCCCGGTCAAACCGGCTTTTCAGCTCTCCCTGACAGTATTTATCACAAAGAGCCTGCCCATCGACACTTCCGGAGGGAAGAGCCCCTCTGCAAAAGGCAGTAAAATCAACTGAAACAAGCACATTGCCAATATCAAGAAGAATAATGCTCATAAGAGTTCAGGTTAAAAGAGAAGTGCAGAAATTCCTGATGTTGAATTGCTGAAAAAACGATCCTGCGTTATCGCCCTTTGGCAGATGTTTCTCTTTGTCGTTGCGGTCACCAAAGTCCTTGTTGTCCTTTTCTCGATCTCCTTGACTCGATTTCAGGGTAATTTATGAGCCCGAAGGCCCGTAAACAAAAAAAACACAGTGCGCACAAAAATTGCACACTGTGTTTTTAATCAATAACCCGGGAGGTATGACTTTCAGTAATAAAATACCGGATGCGGTCAAGCAGAACAACCGCATTCATAAAACAAGCGGAAAGTGCTGATAAATGATCAACCGGCCAAGCCGCCCGAACAAAGTGATGTGAAGAACCGCCCTGTGGTTCGAAACTCTAACCTTAAAGAGGGGTTACGTTTTCAGCCTGAAGTCCTTTTGCGCCCTGTGTAACTTCCATCAATACTTTCTGGCCTTCAACAAGGGTTTTGCGTCCAGTTCCGTTAATTGCACTGTGATGCACAAAAACGTCTTTTCCGCCCTTCTGCTCAATAAAACCGTAACCTTTTTCTTCGTTGAACCATTTGACAGTTCCTTCAACCTGAGTACCCATATCTACCTCTTTTTTATTTTTGCCAGTTAAACTTGGCGTTACAATGAACGAACTTCTACATGAAGCGCTCAAAAACTAATTTATTTATCGTGAAAATTAATTTACTCACTTTAAGCTAATTCAAAAAGAAAGTTGTGCAGTTTACTCCACTTTTTTACAATCGATCAAAAAAAATCCATGGTACTCTTCGAAAGAGCACCCTCCAGGGAAGAGTAAAAGAAAAACCGCCCTCTTACAGAACAGCCCAGAGCTTTATGCGGCGATCGTCACTTCCGCTTGCAATTACTTTTCCATCCGGAGAGATATCAACAGATTGTACTTCGAGTGTATGACCACGATAAGAGTGAATCTGTTTACCTGTCGCTACATCCCAGAGACGGATCGATTCATCATTAGCTGCACTTGCAACTTTCGTCCCTTCAGGATTGAAACAGACGCTGCGCACAGCATCTTCATGACCTTCAAGCACCTTAAGAATCTCTCCTGTTGCGGCATCAACAATCTTCACCTTGGCATCCCGGCCACAAAAAGCGATCAATTTATCGTCAGGGCTAAAAACAACCGCGTGGGAAAGAGTGTCATTGGTTCGATAGTTGGCAATATTTTTGCCGCTCTCAACATCCCAGATTCTAAGAACCGGCTCTTCACCACAACTTACAATCTTCGTACCGTCATGGCTGTATGCAAGAGATTCAATATATGACTTATGACCTCTCCACAACGAGAGTTCTTTACCGGTTTCAACATCCCAAAGCCGGATAGTCGTATCGCGGGAACAGCTTGCAAGAACTTTGCTGTCGGGGCTGAATGCAACCATGCGCACTGCTGTGTCGTGACCTTTGCAAACATGAACGCATGCTCCGGTTGCAGCATCCCATATTCTGACCGTACTGTCGGTACTTCCGCTCGCAACTCTTTTGCCGTCGCGACTGTAGTCGATGCACTCCACCCAGGTTTCATGACCTTTCATGGTGAACAGTGATTTACCGGTCTCGACATCCCACAGCATCACACTCTCATCAAAACTGCCGCTGACAATTTTTTTGCCGTCCGCGCTGAACTTCACACCAAGAACCCGGTCGAGATGGCCTTCCATTGTCTTGATGACATTGACATCCTCTTTAATCGCGGGAAGTTTCAGTTCTACCTCTTTTTTTCCGAATATCTTCGATAAGAAACCCATAGCACTGCTCTTGTTTGAATTGATACGCTTTTGCCTGCTTGTGCAGGGGATAGCCATATTACATTAATCGTGCAATTTACAAAATTTAATCGCCTTCACCGAAATCTTGCTCCTCCCTCATGAAAAATTGTACGCTCTCCCCTTCCATTTTGCTCCACTGCCTGAGTGTATGATCCAGAAGGAGTTAACGGCAATCGCAATCAGAATAAGCTGCGAAAAGAGATTAAGAAAAACCATGAACAGAGACTGCGTAAATACCCGTGCAATTATAATTCTGCAGGCAAGGGCGATGATAATCTGAAAAAGCGGCAGCCAGAATTGTCCGGGAGTGAACCTCCCCGCACTCAGTGCTTGTATGAAAAAAGCATAAGGGACTACGTAGAGCGCTGCGGTCAAGAGCATAAGCAAAAACAATCCGACTGTGTTGTATCCGAGACCTGCATAGAGGTTTTTGGAAAATCCTTCCCAGATATCTTTGAATGAACGGTACATCCGGCACCTTACCGCGTCAGAACCATTAAATGCCACAACCCTTCCGCCTGCGCCTTTTACCTCACGACAAAGCCATACATCTTCAGCCAGGGCCTGCTTGACTGATGCGTGACCGTTAATGCGCTCGTAGCACTCCCTTCGAAAAAGAATAAACTGGCCGTTGGCAAAACAAAAAGCGGGATTTCTGCTTTTCCAGACAAGGCGGATAGGGAGGTAACACATGAGAATAACATAAACCAGCGGCACAACAAGCTCTTCCCAGAACGAGCGGAGCTCCTGATGAGGCGTCAGCGAGAGCATGTCAGCCCCGGTATTGTTCAATGCGGCAACCGAGCGGCGAAGGGCATCGGGCTCGTGCATGGTATCGGCATCGGTAAAGAGCAACAGCTCCCCTTTTGCCTGGCGACTGAGCTGAAAGCATGCCCAGGCTTTGCCATGCCATCCATCGGGAAGCGGTTCACCATTCAGTACCCTCAGCCGTCCATCAGACTCGTTCAAAAGAGTTTGCAGCAGCTCCGGTGTAGCATCGGTTGAACCGTCATCGAGTGCCAGAATTTCAAAAGCCCGATACTCCTGCTGTAACAGAGAGCGCACACAACGCTCAATATTAAGCGCTTCATTCCTCGCTGGAACAAGAATTGAAACCAGCGGACCGCAACTGGTCGGATTTACAGGCAATGCCGTGAGATCGACCAGATTTCTCAGCAGTATTGCTAAAAAAACCAGCAGAAAAAGTAAAACAGCGATCTGATAGATGAGCAGCATAGAAGAGCTAAAAAAGGCCGCCCTTGCGGGCAGCCTGAAATTTCATGATCTGATCGAAAAAGTTCAATCGATCAGTTTATTGATATTGTACTCAAAAATACCCTCTGCACCGGCTCTTTTCAGTTCAGGAATAAGCTTGCGCACAATTTTTTCAGTGACAATAACTTCAAGCGCAACCCACTGATCTTCAGCCAGATGAGAGACGGTCGGCTGACGCAGTGCCGGAATAATGGCGATAATCTTGTCGAGAGCTGATTTCGGAGCGTTCATTTTCAGGCCAACCTTGCCCTGAGCATTGATTGCGCCCTGAAGCATCAAAGCCATACTCTCAATCTTTTCGCGCTTCCATGGATCGTTCCATGAGCTCTTGTTGGCGATAAGTTTTGTGTTTGACTCAAGGATGGTATCGACAATCCTCAGTTTGTTGGCTCTGAGTGAAGAGCCTGTTTCGGTAACCTCAACAATGGCATCAGCAAGATCGGGTGGCTTGACTTCGGTAGCTCCCCAACTGAACTCCACCGAAGCCGTAACACCGTTACGTGCAAGATATTTTTTGGTAATATTGACCACTTCGGTAGCGATATGCTTGCCTTCAAGATCTTTGACCGACTTGATTGAAGAGTTTTCAGGGACAGCAAGTACCCAGCGAACCGGTCGCATTGAAGCCTTGGAATAGACCAGATCAGCCACCTCAACAACATCGGCATCGGTTTCAATGATCCAGTCCTTGCCGGTAAGACCGACATCAAAGGCCCCAAGCTCAACATAGTGAGCCATCTCCTGCGCCCTTATGAGAATAGCTTCAAGCTCATCATCATCTATAGAGGGAAAATAGGAACGACTCTGTACAGAAAAATGAAATCCTGCATGTGCAAAAAGATCGATTGTCGAATCCTGAAGACTTCCTTTCGGCAACCCGAGCTTGAGCACCTTGTTTTTATTAGTCATGGCAAAAACAGTCTATACTATTAATTTACTTGTACCTACACATTTATTTTCCCGACCCGGTCAGGAGCCCCCATATCGCGCCCTCCGAGGCTTAACACCTGTCATCTCGAACGCAGAGAGAGATCTGCATTTACGAAAATCAGATCCATCCTTTCAGTTCGGGATAACACCTCTCATTACTCAGCACTCAGCACCCAGCACTCGTCACTATTCTCCTACCTCTTTCAATTGAAACTCACCATCCTTGAACACGCCATAAGGCGATTGACCCTCAATCCACGATCCGAGATTGGCATATTTTTTCAAACCCCCGGAGAGATCGTTTACCCCCCGAACGTGGTTATGGCCGCATACAAAGTAATCAAACTCTTTCTCAGTCGCCAGCAGTTTAGCAAAATCAAGCAGCCGATCCGTTTCAAAAACACGGTTGTCAGGCTTATGGGTGCGGCTGAGCTGTGAAAGCCATTTCATCAGACCAATTGCCAGATCCGGCTGAAAGCCGGAAAGGAGAGCAAGATTGAAACGGTTTCTGACTATACGGGAAAAAAGCTTGTAGCCAATATCCCCCTGACCGAGTCCGTCACCATGGGCAATAATAAATCTGCTCCCGTCAATCTGAAGCTCATGCATACCATAGAGGGTTTTGATGCCGAGCTCATCATCAAAGTACCGCCCGAGAAAGAAGTCGTGATTACCGGCAACATAGACAACCTCTATGTTGCTCCGAACCAGATCAGACAATAAACAAAATAACCGGGTAAATCCCTTTGGAATAACATGGCGGAACTCAAGCCAGTAATCAAAAATATCGCCAAGCATATAAAGCGAACGACCTTCCGCCTTGATGATGGCGAAAAGTCGTTCGAGGTTATCAAGCTTGAGCTGCTCGGTTTTTTCATCCTGCAGCCCGGCATGAAAGTCGCTGATAAAATAGCTGGCTTGTTGCCCCCCTGTTGTCATGGGTTAATCCCTGCTTTTATAAAAAACGGGCAGCCGCAATAACTGCAAGAGGAATCGTAATGTTATCAACCTCCTTGGGGCTGACACCTTCCACAATTGTTGCAATTACAGCAATAGCTATAATCTTCTGAGTGGAGAACGATCCGGGAACAATGAGTTCCATAAAAAAAAGCGAGGCGGCAATGCTGCCGACAAGAAAAGCAAGGCTCCCTTCAACACTTTTATCACTCAGCACCCTGTATTTAAGCCTGCCGAAGCGGGTTCCGATAATCGGAGCAAGCCCGACACCCCAGCCGAGAATAGACATGGCCAGAACGCCCGCTGGTTGTTTGTAATAAACGGTTCCACAAATCATGGCCACAATAACAAAGTAGAGTGTACCCTTGAGCAGTTCGCGCTTGTCTCCGGTTCTGGTCATAGTTTTCACTGCCTGATCATCATCAGCGGCAAAAAGCCCCTTCTGTATCAAAAGCAGCGTCCAGACAGCAAAAACGGTAATATTCAGATAGTGCGACCAGTCAGTATCGATAAACAGAGGAAGAAAAACAATAACCGAACCGGCACAGATGTGGGTAATCTTGCGACTGATATCCCTCGGGAGATTATGATTGGTCACAAGATAGTCCATCAGAGGGGGAACACTGAATACATAGACAAAGGTGAAAAGAGTAACCAGTGCATTATGCCATACCACCGGCAGCGAAAAGAGTGTAGCCTGAAGAGTATCCATAAGAGCATTATGTTTAAGATTACTATTGAAAACAGCTCACCAATTCACCGGTACTCTTTTACCTAACAAAATTCATGACCGCAAAAAACCAGTTCTTTACATATACTTCATGCCGACCATACCAGCCACAAGAAGATTATTGATCAAAAACAGAACGTTGTTTGCTATCTGAAAACGAAGAAACGCATTGTGCTCCTGAACATCACTTTTACCGAGAACATTACCGAATCCATCCTCAACAGCACTGTTCATGAATGAGATTCCCCCTTTCGGATCTCGCAGAAGCTGAACCTGAAGAACCAGATTAAGCACAAGCCCGATCAAAACAAAGGCCATGGGAATCAGAAATCCCCAGGTAAAGGAGAGCCAGGCAAGAACGGCAAAAACAAGGTCAATAATTACAAATGAGACCAGAAAGGTCTTGCGGGCACCAATCATCACCGTCATTGACTTGAGACCACCCTCTTTATCACCTTCCGCAGACTTGAAGTCATTAAGAATGATCAAGGCCACTGCCATGAAAAAGTTAAGACTTGCGAGCCATATTGCTTCAGGACGAATATCACCGAAAAGGGCATTTGCCGAGATGAAAGAGACGAAGCCATAGGAAAAGCCGACGGCCGGCGCTGAGGTAAGAATGTTTTTTTTCAGCTTGAGGGGCGGTGCTGAATAGATATAGGCAACAACCAGAGCTGATAAAATCGAAGCCACAATCACAATGCCACGAACTCCACCGATATGCACTCCAAGCAGCACACCAAGACCAATGGCAAGAAGAAGTGCAATAATGCTGTTCCATAATCCCTCTTTTTCTGTCAGCCTTCCGGATGGAATCGGACGGGTAGGTTCATTGACCCGGTCAAGTTCAAGATCAAAGCAGTCGTTGACTGACTGACTGAAACCGGTTCCAAGAGGACCGAACATCAGAAAAATGGCAAAAAGAAGAAGATAGTCGTGAAGGGTAGGCTGCATGGCACCGGATGCCATAACACCTCCGGCAAGGCACGGAAAAACGCTGATCCAGGTAACAGGATCCAGCAGTTCAAGATGTGCTCTAACTTTATCGGTAAACCCAAGTCTTGCAGGAACTGGCATGCTTTACTTCACTCCGGAGCCCTTGCAGAGGGCTGTTAAATGATTGAGATTAAAGGATCAATTTACAAATACGACTCAAGATAAAAAAGCCCTAATACAACAGGGGCCGGGGGGAAACCCCAACAGGAAAGAAAAGGAGCCACAGGTCCTGTAATTTTCTTCTTCAGGGCAACCACAAGGGATTGCCCCTACACCATTTCGTGACAAAAATCTTCTCTTCAACCGATCAAACACTTCTTTGTTTTGTCATCCCGAACTGAAAGGAGGGATCCATTTCACAGCAATCAGATCCCTCTCTGCGTTCGGGATGACATCAGGAAATATGCAGAATGTCATGAAATGGCCGATGTCACCCCCCTACAGGGCAACCACAAGAGATTGCCCCTACCTAACACCTGGGGGGCTGTCAGGCGGGCGTGCCGGTCAGGGTTGCTGAAGTAGCCGAAGTGATCAACACTCGCACAAGGTCACCCGGTTGATATCCCTGACGATCAAAAACAACTGCACGGTTGGTCTCTGTCCGCCCCATAAGCTGCCCGGCAGAGCGCTTGCTTTCGGATTCAGCAAGAACCTCGACAACCGACCCGACTGCCTCCTGAAGAAGCTCAGCGGAAATGGCGTTCTGCAGGTCAATAATCTCCTGCAGCCTCCGTTTTTTCACCGGATCCGGAACATCATCCTCAAGGGTGCGGGCGGCGAGTGTGCCCGGTCGTGTGGAGTAGAAAAACATATAGGCGGCATCAAACCGGATATCTGAAAGCAGTTGCAGCGTCAACTGGTGGTCCTCCTCGCTCTCTCCACAGAATCCTGCAATGAGATCAGTTGAAAGTGATACATCGGGAATAATCGAACGGGCAAGTGCTATTTTTTCCCGGTACTCTTCAATAGTATGACCCCGGTTCATAAGACCGAGTACCCTTGATGAACCTGACTGAACCGGAAGATGGATATGATTGCAGATATTCGGACGCCCGGCAATGGTTCGAACAAGCGCTTCAGATATATCTTTCGGATGGGATGTGGTAAAACGGATTCTGAGATCCGGCACTTCCCTGCTGACCGCATCGAGCAGACCTGCAAAGTCAAGAGCTGTATCCGGAGCACAGTAAGAGTTAACATTCTGACCGAGCAGGGTAATCTCCCTGTATCCGGAAGCCGCAACCTTGCGTACCTCTTCAAGAACCATACTGAACGCATGGCTGCGTTCCCGACCGCGGGTAAATGGCACCACACAATAGGCACACATATTATTACAACCCCTCATAACCGGCACGTAAGCTGTAATCGCGCCCTGCCGTAAAGGGTCAATTCCCTCATAGGTTTCCGCAGGATCGAACTCCAGAGATGAGGCTCTTGTTCCGGCTCGAACCTGGCGGATAAGTGATGGCAGTGTGCGATAGGTGTCGGGACCTGCAAGAAAATCAATCGCCGGAGACATTGAAAACATCTCCTCCCGCTGATACTGTGGTATACAACCGGCAACACCGAGAATCAGATCTTTCTGTTTTCGTTTCATTCCCAGCAGGTGCTGCAGGTAGTGCTCTATACGCTCGACCGCATTTTCCCGCACTGCACAGGTATTGAGCAGAATAATGCCGGCGTCCTGCTCATTTTCTGCCGGCACGTAACCATCCTGAACCAGCAGTGCCGTCATGATTGCTGAATCCGCCTGATTCATCTGGCATCCGAAAGTATGGATATAGAATTTGTTACTCCGCTCAGTGCTCATGATTTATAGTTCTCTTTAGATAAATGTTCTGCCTGAACAACTGAGGTCCACCCTCGTCTGCCAGAAGCGCCTTCAGGAAGTCGAAGCAAAGCGTCTGGCCACATAAACAGAGAAAAGTCCGGTGAGAGCAAGCTGAAACAGAGGCAGTAGTCCTACTCCGAACACAACCGGCATGGATGGCCCGTAGTGCCAGAGGTGCAGCATAAAGATACTGATATACTCAATCGTGAAGGCTGCTGCAAGAGCGGCGAGAAAAAAAATGGAGTTGTTTCGCCAACTGCCCGGCCAGCTCCATTGACGTGCAGAAAGAGCAGTAAACAGATAGAGGGCAGATATACCGAGTGCATCCATAAGTGCCATAAAGAGCATCATCGGAACGTACTCACCTGCCGGCATTTCGGGGTGCGCCGCAAAGAAGAGCCCGTGGAGGGACTCCCAGCAAAAATTGAGAAGAAATGCGGTTACCGGGAGGGCCGCCGAAAAGGAGAGCGTTTTTGCTTGACGTTGGTTCATAGGATCTCACGTCCGGCACCATAAAATGCCTTTGGTTTAGAAGCGAAGAGAGGTAAAAACAGGAGGCCGCTCGTTGCTTCACCCCGTTTTTACCTCTTTTTCTCCAGCTCAATCATCACGAAAGGTACCACCCTTTCATTCAGACACCAAAATGAATATGCTTGTACTTGCCAAGCAGCACTTCAGCCTCATCCTTGCACTGGCCGCATACCGTGCCAAGCTTGGTATGCTCCTGCAGTTCTAGATAGGTACGGGCGCCTTCAAGCACAGCATCCTCAATATCGTGATCAGTAACGTTCATGCACTGGCAAATCACCTTCACCTGCTCCTTCTTTACCCTGTCGGTCATGCCGTTGCGGGTATAGTAATCGTTGATGGCCGCACGCAAAGCCTTGTCACCAAGTACCGAACAGTGAATCTTGTTATCCGGCAGTCCGCCAAGCTCAATGGCGACCTCCTTCGGGGAGATATTAAATGCCGCGTCAAGGGTCCGTCCCTTGACCATTTCAGAAAGCACCGACGTGCTGGCAATTGCACTTGCACATCCGTAGGTTTTCCATTGACAATCCGTAATCACATCTTTTTCCCGATCCACCTTTATGACAACCATCATCTGATCACCGCACTGCAGGTTACCTTCCATACCGACGCCATCAAAATCATCGGTATTCTCACCCTGCAGAATATTTTTCGGGTTCATGAAATGTTCTTTCAGCGTCTCGCTATATGCCCATTCACCTGCTTGCAGCATGCACTCCTCCTTTTACATAAGCCGTTGACATGTTTCTTATTCGTTTAATTGTTCTTGGTAATACGTCGAGCAGATAATCAACCTCCTGCATGGTACTTTCACGCCCCATACTGAAGCGGATAGAGCCGTGTGCGCGCTCGGCATCAACACCTGTAGCCATAAGCACATGCGAAGGGTCAAGAGAACCCGATGCGCAGGCCGATCCGGTTGAGACCGCTATCCCTTCAAGGTCCAGATAGAGCAAAACAGCTTCGCCCTCTACTCCTTCAAAAGAGACATTAAGCGTTCCGGCAAGAGAGTCTGTCGGGTGACCATTAATAGAGATATCATCAATCTGCGCTTCGATTCCCTCTTGCAACGCTTTTTTAAGACGCAGCATCCTCGCATGCTCCTCCGGCATTTCCAGAGTTCTCATCTCAACTGCACGACCGAGACCGAGAATTCCGAGAGTATTTTCGGTTCCGGCTCTCCGGCCTCTCTCCTGATGGCCGCCTCTGATCAGCGGGCAGTAAGAAACTCCTTTTTTCACAAAAAGAGCCCCAACACCTTTTGGTCCATAGATTTTGTGACCTGAGATGGTCAAAAAATCAACCCCGAGTTGACGCACATCTACAGGCACCTTGCCTACAGCCTGCACGGCATCAGTGTGCATATAGGCACCGCTTGCATGCACCATTTTTGTAATCGCTTCAATATCCTGCAGGGTACCGATCTCATTGTTTGCCATCATAACCGAAACCAGGCCGACATCATCTCCAAGCATACCATGAAGCTGATCAAGATCTATTTTACCATAGCGGTCAACATCAAGATATTTGACATTTGCACCACGATGAGCAAGACATTCAGCAGTTTCAAGCACACAGGGGTGTTCAATTCTGGTAGTAATAATCGTGCTGCGCATTCCACAGCCGCCAACACACTGGTTGGTCGCACAAACAAAGAGTGAGAGCACGGTATTGTTTGCTTCGGAACCGCTTCCCACAAAAATTATCTCTTCGTCTGTGGCTCCGATAAACTCGGCTACACTTTTACGCGACGCCTCAACGTTTGCCCGTGCCTCACGCCCGTAAGCATGCATGCTTGATGGATTACCAAACATCTCCATCGCTGCAATCATCTCCTTTTTGACCTCGGGATGCAGCGGAGTTGTGGCATTGTGATCAAAATAAACTTTCATATCTCCCATAATACGTCAATATTCGTAGTTACGGCCATAGCCGCGATTGATTTGATAGCTAATAATAGCCAATATACGCCCTTTATCACAACAACGAGAGCAACCTACACGAGCATAACCTTCCCGTAATACAAAGAAAACAACAAAAAGGCCTTCAAAACAATTATAAAATCGATAAATAGCTAAAACCCTTTACATTACGCCGCTCAAGCGGCAATCCTGCATTAATATTTTATGCAACATTATGAATATGCATTAAGGAATGATAAAACGGTACTATTAATTCCAATAAACGGACTTTTTTTATCTTATTTCATAAAAAAAGACATTAAAAGGTAATCACACCACTCAACAGCTCGTGCAAACTATTTTTAATCCTCTCAATTTTTTTGTCAACTCGATTTTTTTTGTCATCTCGAACGCAGTGAGAGATCTCTTTTATCGACAATCAGCTCCCTCCTTTCAGTTCGGGATGACATTGGTCGAAGTAATCCCAATTCTCTTATACCTCTATTTCAATAGATATTTACCGGGAAATGGCGGGCTCTTCCGCAGTTGGAACTGCCTTACGGGAGGAGGGACGCGCCGGGGATGGCAGCTCAGAAGCAGGCGAAACAACGCTTGAAGGAGTCGAAGTTTCCTTAGGAGCAGGAGTATCGGCGGCAAGAGCTGTACCACCGGATCTGTTTTCACTTTTAATAGCCAGAGAATCCACAATCTGTTCAGCCACAGCTACCGTATCCTCAACCACTGCTGAAGGCATTGCAACCGGAAGAGGAGCCGGTGTATCGGAAATACGGTTATTGTCATAAAAATACAAACCGGCCAGAACAACAACAACAATGAGCACAATCACAACACTGATTGTTTTCCATGAAACCCTCGAGTTGTTGTTTCGAGGCCCCGACTCATCTCTTTCGCTTCTGCTCCGCTGCTTTTGATGTACTTCTGAACTTCCTTCATCCACAACAGCTCTCTTCACTGCCCCGGAAAGTTGCAGATCGTTGCGACACTGCTCAAGCTGCTCATCGTTACCAACACCCAAAAATTTTGCATACGATTTGATATAGGCAAAAACATAAGCCCTGGAGAGGAAACCGAAATCACCTTCCTCAATTTTTTCGAGGTAGCTCTTTTGTATCGTAACCTGTCGGCTTACATCATCCAGCGAGATATCTTTTTCAATTCTTGCTCGCTTCAGCTCCCTTGACATAAGCTCCAACGCACTACTGCTTGATACCTTTTCCGTCATAGAGATAGGTCCGGATTACGCGTAACATGAGAGTAAGTACAAACAATAATACTCATAAATTTAAAAAAAACCGGAATGCCTTTCAATAAACAACATAAAAATAGTGCTGTTACTGAATTTGTTTTTACCTGCTTGTATCCTCAAAGTATAAAACACAATCCTTAACAGGCATTAAACGCTGCTTAAAAAACAGTATAAACAGAGGTATAAAAAATCGAACAACCTCTACGAATTAATCTTTCCCGTATGAAGAGATATATTTCCATGTTTCACGACCAGTTGAAGATTGTTCGGCAATAGAAATCATTGCTTCAGAAGCTGATACCGTTCCCTGCATGGCAAGGGCTATCTGTTGACGCAGTGCATCAAGATCCGCTAAACTGTATTTTTTCCAGAGTAAAAACACCCTGTCACGGGGAGCAAAAAGTTTATGTATCCTGGCGGCGGAAACATTTTCGACAGGATAGAAATAGATCTGTGAAACACCACGTTCAGAGTTCGACGGCTTCGTCAGCAGTGAAAACTCAGCGATGGATTGCAGAAAAGAGTACCTTCTTTCCGGAACTGAATCATCAGATAAACCTGAAATATGGAACGGAAAGAGATCGTCGGAAACAATTATCAACTGCCGGTATTTGTCAATCGATCCTGAAAGTGGTGTATAAAACGCTTTGGTAAACCACGCCTGTTCTCCGCTGCCATACCTGGCCCCATGAGCCAGCTCGCGTCTGAAACCATCTATTGCCGATTCAGCGGTATGCAGTGAATCCAGACCAAGGTCACCGCCGGCAATCTCCAACTGCCTCTTTCCGATAAGCATAACGCCGCATAGTGAATCGGAAATCAACGGCATCAGCAGAGCCTGGTCTTCCTTCAACGTACCCTGCACAGAGTGAAGCGTTTCAGGCGCAAACCGCATCAGCTCAGCAACTCGCGGATTAATAGCCCGTACCTGAGAAACGAGTTCCAGCAACCGGCCTCTTTTTATATTAATAGCCTGATCGGCAGCTCTCTGTTTTTCATAGCCTGAAGCCTGAAAAAAAATATCAGCTTTCCTCTGCTGCAATCCCGAAATCTCGTGCTGCAACTGACAAACCTCAGCATTCAGCACGGCATGCTCTTTACCCGGAATGATGCTTCGCCGATCTCTCTGTATGGAACGCTGAAGGGCAAGATAACCTGCCTGTTCAGTAGCATCAAACAGCTCAAATATCCTTGATTTTCCAAGCAAAAGCCCGACCAACCTCCTCGAAGCACTTTTTTCAAGCCGAAGAAACTCATCTCCCGGATAAGGAGGCGCACTGTTGCGACTTGCAGAAAATCCCTGCTGCAGCAATGAAACTCTTTCAGCTTCATCAATCGAGCTGCTTTCAGCAAGCATAAAGAGTGCTGCTGAACGGGCATATTGCAAGTTTTTTATCCGGAAATATTCAGCGGCTTCACGAAAAGAGTCGGGCTTGCGCACAATAACCGCATTTGATTCAAACCGAAGAATCTGAACCAGCATCTGGTTTTTGGACTCTTCAGCAAGAGTGAGAGCCCTGAAGAGAAGATAACTGGCATTCCTGCGATGCTTTTCAAGGAGCTGAAGACTCTTTGAGGCAAACCGGAGAGCCTCAATCCGTTCAACCAATGCTCCCTGCATTGAAAATACCCTTCCGGACTCCGCTGCAATTTTGCCGGCAAGAGCATCAGAACTTTCAACATCAAGCTCCGGATCTGCAACCTTGCACTGAAGCTGCCCGGCTAAGGCCGTGATCCGAATGGCCGGGTCACGATCCATACCGGTAAACTCACCATAGATCTCCGCCGCCTTTCTACATTCGCCAAACTCCCTGTAAAGCGAAGCCAGCTCAAACCGGATTTGCGATGTCGGAGAAGCCACTTTTTCAAGTGCTGCTACTGCCGCCCGAAAACTTCCAAGCTCCCGAAGCCATGCAGCCTTTTCAACAAGCACAGCGTTACGAAGCGAATCGGAGAGCGCTCCTTCAGGAAGTTTTTCAAGACGTATCGTTGTTCTCAGTGCTTCGTAATATGAACCGGTCAGCCCCTCAAGAACCCTCTTTTCATTCAGTCCGGCAACAAATTCCGGAGAGGTGGAGTTCAACGAATCAAGAACAAGAGCTTTATTATAGAACTCAATAGCCTTGAGATATTCGCCCTTATGTTTAAAGGAGGACGCCTGAAGATATAACTGCTTTATGCTCTCCGCTGTATTGTTGCCTGGACTGCATGAGGTATAAAGAAAACACAAACCCAGAAAAAGAATTCCTGACCAGACTGGCTGGAGACGAATGTTCTTGTGTAACCAGTAACGCATTTTGAAATCTGACTATAATAATTGCTCTCCTGCATTGTTCTATACTCTGACGTAACACCGTAACGACGTTGAACCGTTCCTTTCCATGGCAAATCAAGCGGGCAGAAAAAATAATAATCTCTGTATTTTACTGCAATGGAGGGAAAAATACCTTTATATCTGAAACCTGCAACTCCCGTGTTATAAGAAGTGTTCTAATATCTCGCGCCCGACCGCAAACAGTTAAACCATAGACCACCATGATAGCAGAAAACACGAAAGCACCGGCATTCACCCTTCCTGACAGTGACGGTAAAATGGTTTCACTCTCTGAATTCATCGGCAAAAAAGTGCTGCTTATCTTCTATCCCGGTGACGATACACCGGTCTGTACCGCCCAGTTGTGCGATTACCGGAACAATGTTACTGAATTCACCAAAAGGGGTATTGTGGTGCTCGGCATCAGCTCTGACAATGTAGAGTCACATAAAAAGTTTGGAGAGAAACATCAGCTCCCCTTCACCCTGCTCAGCGACACCAAAAAATCAACCGCAAAAGCCTACGACGCCCTCGGTTTTCTCGGCATGTCACAGCGCGCCTATGTGCTTGTTGATGAACTCGGGGAGGTTGTGCTCTCCTACAGCGATCTCTTGCCGATTACCTATCAACCGATGAAGGATTTGCTGGCGAAAATCGACGCCGCATAGGGCGGCACTCTCTATTAAGTTGTTCAACGATTCGATTGCTTCGTTGTCCAGAGGAGTCGGAATCAATATCCTGCGATCTGTACGCGTGGCCTATGACATCTTCTTGAAACCATGAGCAACTAAAGAATGATAATAGTTGTTATATCAGAGTTCGGGTCGGGAGTATGGATTTTTTCCCAACAAAAACACAAACGCCATGAAAAAGAGGTTTATCATTTTATCACTCTTGGGTGCTGGTATTCTTGCGGCTCCGTCACTTGCATCAGCAGTGACCCCGTACGTCAGAATGTCAGGAGGTGCTGGTCTGATGAACAATGTCGAGTACAGATTTCTGGTACAGGATAAGGTTGAGACTGATAAAATGCATGCCGGTGCTGCGGTTGAGGGGGCATTTGGTATCAAAACAGGAAGATTCCGTATTGAAGCCGCAGCGGGGTATCAGTCAAATATGGTGGACCAGTTCACTCTAAAGGGCACGGGTTACGGCGTAAATAACGGCCTTACCAGCACACCGGAATCCGGCGATGAAAAATGGACCTACTCCATTCAATCATATATGGTAAATGGATTCGTAGATTTCAATGCTGATAGCAAAATATCTCCATTCGTGATGGCTGGTGCTGGAATTGCAAATATTATGAATAAAGAGCGGACGACTGCTGATGCTTTTGGGGTAACGGTACTGGGTACATCCAATGGGGTTTTTGCCTGGCAGGTCGGTGCCGGTGTCGGTGTTCAGGCATCTGATAACATAACAATAGACCTTGGGTACCGCTATTTTGCACCTTCAAGCGCAGAAGGATTTGCTGCTGACCGGGTAGTTGATCTTTCAACCAGCAATATCTTGCTCGGAGCACGTTACAGCTTCTAAGTTCTTGGATGAAAATACCCCCACCCGGCAAGGATGGGGGTAGCGTAAACGGGGCTCGCCCGAAGTAATCATAAAGAAAAACCAGAACGTCAAGCACTATGTCAGGAAAGCCATTACGGAGAACGCTGATCGCTTCAGTTCTATTAATTTCAATCGTTTCGCCTTTAGCATTACAACTCCATGCTGCTACACCTGTAGCCATTGCCAAAGATGAATCCGGTGAACTCAACCTCTCTGCCACGAAAGCCCTTTTCGACACACATTCGGCGTGCTTTGTTGATGCTCGTTCCGAGTATGCCTATCACAAATTGCATATCAAGGGAGCCCGCTCTCTTTCTGACAGCAGATTTGACGAGCAGTTTCCTGAGTTCAGGCAAAAACTACCCATTGAAACCCTTATTGTGGTTTATTGCTCCGAGCCCAGTTGCGCTAAGGCCCGGCATGTAGCTAAAAAGCTCAGGAAAAACGGGTACAAAAATGTCAGGGTTTATTCAGGCGGTCTCGTCGAATGGGCTCATGCAGGCTTCCCCATGGAAGGATGAGCTTGTGTGAAGCAAAGCGTTGAGAAGCCATAAATCAAGGAAACGCAGAAGCACCTATGGCCAGGATTGGCTTTCCATCAGCATTGATCACAGCCCCGAGGCTGATACTCGGTGCGCTGTTCATCATGTCGGGATTTGAAAAACTGCTGGATCTCAAGTTTTTCGGTCTTGTCATCGCGGAATACCAGATTTTGCCCTCACTCCTTATACCTGCCGCTGCGCTCATCCTCTCTCTTTGTGAGCTGCTCTGCGGCACCATGCTTCTCCTCGACCTCTTCTCGCGGGTCAGCTCCTCGATTATGCTCTGCATGATGGCAATCTTCATAGCCGCCATGACATACAATGTAATGAGAGGGCTTGAACATGAGTGCGGCTGCTTCGAATTCCTTACGCAATGGTACGGCCTGAAAGAGGAGATCGGTATCGGTCCGATTGTGCGCGACATCCTCTTTTTCATCCTTTTACTGCCGATCGCATTGAGTGGCAGCAACAGGATTCCATGGAAAAAACAGCAGGGATGAACGGATTTTTTCAATAAGCAAGTGATCCTGTGTTCCGGGCATACTTCCTCAAGAGGGGGACCGGGACATCCTGTATCGGTGGTGGCCGATATCCCGGCTCGTCGGAAGTGTAGAAGCACAACTCGGGGGCATAACGAACGGCTATGCCCCCGAACCGTTATTTATTGGTTCATCTGTTTCTACCGTCACTAAAGTTGAATAAATAATCTTTTGCCGATACCTCGTTACCAGAATCTTTCTCTGTCATAGCAACGCGAATCCGCCAAGTACCAAACGAGGGATACGCACGGTCAGCACTCCGTTCGTAAAAAAGAATCGGCAGGCTGAACACCTGTTCCGAATATCCCTCTTCACTGAAGCCATACTTGGTATTCCACACCTCTGATCCATCTGGACGAAGCACCTGAACTTTGAAATAGTAATCAAACGTACCAAATCGGCTAAGATTGCCCTGTCTCTGAACCCGCATCCAGAATTTCACCTCCGGATTCGGCTGCGGCGGGTTAAACACCCAATTAGTCTGGCTTGTACTCACTCCGGAATCAAGAACGGCAGGAGCGGCAAACGCCGCCGTTGAACGGCCAAAGGCAAAAAAAGTCATAAACAAAAACAACATCATCCCCAGACGTTGGAGACCGGTGTTCTTCACGTGGTTGACTGACATACTTCTCCTCCCTTTAATTGTAATAAGAAATCCTCGCAGCAGAGCTACAAAGTATTAATTCACAGGTAATCGATTCTTTCACGAAGCAGGGCTTCGAGGAAATGCTTTAACCGTCTTAAAAACAGGAATAGATTATTTTGCTTCTCTAAAGGTATGGATATTTCAGACAATACTGAAAAGAGAGAGGTGCGGCAGTCAGTTCATGCCCGACCAATGCATCATTCACGAAACATCGGGATTTCCCAAAGTTCCAGATGAACGGGATATTGATGCGAATGACTCTTATCCCCCGGTTTGATAGTGATAGCACATTGAACTGCCGAGGCAAGTAGAGTTTGTCGTCAACGCCTACCGTTACATTTCTTTCTTTTCTTGACCAATTAAGTCAATATATATTTCTTCAATTTTCACCCTGGCCCAACTTGTTTTTCGCAAAAATTTCAGGCTTGACTTGATACTTGGATCATTATAAAAACAACGAATTTCTATCATTTTATAGAGCTCATCCCAGCCGTAGTGATTTACAAGATCACATAGTATTTTTTCAAGAGTTAATCCATGCAATGGATTATTCGGGTGATTATTCATATCTCTGTATTCTCCATAGACCCTTATGACATTAGATTATTTTACCGAATCTACCTTAATCAACACCACAGCCTCTTGCATCCACTGAATTCAATCGTTGGTTGGTGGATTATGATGCTGAACTGCATGAGTAAGTTTACGTAGTTGTTAACATTCCCGCATATGACCAGAAATATATTACGGAAACGGGACGGATATCGCTAAGAATGAAACTTGAGGGAGAGATCAATAACTGCCGGATGCAAATTCGGCGACTGAACTGCAGGAAACAAGTAGAGTTTGTCGTCAAAAGCCCGAAAGTTGGGGATGTCACCCGGATTTCTCCGGCTTTTCAGCATAAGAGAGAATATAGTCCAGGCCAGCGTAGACACTCTCTGCAGAGCGACGGAATGCTGATTTTGCGAGAATCATGGCAACCGGAGGCAGCTTCCTGACAAACGTTTGATCTCTTGACAGATACTCATGAAGAGGCTGATAGACATCGTCACGTATTGATTTGATGTCGATAGCAACGAAGCCGGCGCTCAAGAGCTTACTGGTGTAAGACGGAATCAGATAGTAGTTTTCCTGCGGAATATTGAATTTGCCGGCTACAAGACTCCATGAAATCCATTGCTCCATCCGCCTGAAAAGATTATCGGAGTTTTTTGTCG
>JAAXXL010000040.1 GCA_013334485.1 Chlorobiaceae bacterium
TCCTCAGATATTTGCCCACCGACAGCGCACTCCCGAAAACACCGAGCACCAGCCCGAGCAGAACCGTCGAAGGGTAGATCAGCAGTGCAGAGGGCTGTAACACCTTGTAAATTTCCGGCTCATAACTGTAGAGCAGTTGATCGAAAAGCAGATAGACCGCACCTGAAGCTAGGAGGCCCGCAATCAATCCCTGGAGAGCGCCCTCAATGATATAGGGTGCGCTGATCAACCAGCCAGTTGCACCAACAAGACGCATGGTTCTGATTTTTTCCTGCCTTGAATACATGGCAAGCCGGATGGTGTAGCCGATCAATACAACAGTTGCCACCGAAATCAGCACCCCTATTCCGCCGGTCAGCAGTGTAAACAAACGGGCATTCTGTTCTATCTGACCGATAAATGCCTGATTATAGCGGATATCAGCGTCAGGGACAACGCTGCGAATTGCGGGCAGCAGACTCTCAACACTTTCAGGCGTTGCGTATTCCGGCAAAAACTTCACTTTTACCGATCTCGGAAGAGGGTTTGAACCAAGTATTCTGACAATATCCTCACCAAAGTCATGGGTAAAGGCCTTTGCCGCCTCAGCTTTTGAGACATACGTTGCCTCCCGAACCCCCTGGAGCATTCTGATCTTTCCAAGGCTCTCGGTTGCAAGAGAGTCACTCATTGACTCACCAAGAAAAACCTCCAGTTCAACCCGGCTTCGCAGCTCCTGGATAACATCAAAAAAACTGAGGGAGACGGTACTGAAAAGACCAAGCAGCACCAGCGCAAAAAAACTGACCGTAACGGTAATGGCTGCGGGAAGTTTTGCTCTCCCGATACTTGAAAACCCCTCTTTGACAACAAATAACAATGACATAACAGCTTGTTTTGCATTAAATAACACCCGTAACTCAAAGAATCAACAAAACAACTTGCAAAAACAAGTTTTTTTTCTTTTTATTACAGGGCATTTCTATTTATTGTTTGTTCAAGCCCCAGGGGGGCGAAATATTGGTAGCCCAATACCGACGGAGTTGGGGCTGAGAGATGATTTCGAGCACCACCCAACTCAGTAATCGGGTTTCGGAACAAATAAATAGAGTTGCCTACAACTACAAATCGGGGCTATAGCTCAGTTGGTAGAGCATTTGCATGGCATGCAAAGGGTCAGGAGTTCGAGTCTCCTTAGCTCCACAAAAAATAAAAAAGCGCAGCGAAAAACTGCGCTTTTTTTATTTCCACTCTCCCGAAAAGGCCCAACCTTTGGCATCGCAATAAGGGCACCTCTATTAATTACTTTCCTTTCCTCACCGCCTGCGCAATCAAAAAAACAACCCCCACAAACAGTGACGCTCCAAGACCTGCCGCAATGTTGTAACAGGCTGCAAGAAGAACAACAGGAATAGGGAGCACCCCGTCGAAACCAACCACACCTGAACTCAACACAAGAGTCAACGCAGTCAGACCGGTAAAAAAGAAACTGGTAGCAATACTTCCGGCAAAAGAGATAAAAACCTTTTCGCCCTTCCCTTCCGCAATGGCAACTTTCCTTGCCACCTGTTTGCTTGCTCCCGGATCAAGCAGTTGGCGGACCATCATGGCCACAAGGGCAAAGAGAACAAGAACACCGGCGTGTATGCCGTAAACCCTCAAAAGATCACTCTGAGAAGCAGTTAAAACTCCCTGACTCAGCTTTGCTGAAGCGAGACGGAGCATGAAGATCGATGTCCAGTAAAACAGAGTACCCCAAAGGAGCGTTACCAATACCCATGTAGCTACACCGGGAGGAGCTGGAGTTTTTTTTATCGGTGATGTCATAAGAAGAAAAAGTGATTAATGAAAAAAACAATATAAGCGGTTTGAAACCTCTTTATTGGGCAAGTTTTACAATGGTATAGCCTGCCTCCTTAAGCAATAGGGGAATATTTTCTGAAACCAGGGCCCGATCTTTATCCTTTACCTCTTTTGAGAGTTGCTCCCAGTCGACAAGCAGCGCATGAAGCTTTTTCTCTTTATTGGTTTCAGGGGCATATTTCCACCCATCGGCAAGTTTGGCTTCCATCCACCGCTCGTGCTCAAGCCTGGCCATCTCTTTCAGTTCAGGTATCGGAATTTCAACTGCCTGTTCGTTGTTGCGCATGGGAACAATGGCGTAGCCAAAAGCCGCGAGCTTGTTGGGAATATCCCGGACGGCTTCTCGATTCTTCTCCTGATTATGCGCAGAAAGAGCCGAAAAGCTGACAAGCGAACTGTGCGTTTTCGGGTTTGATTTTTCATTGTTCACCTTTCCCCAAACGTATCCCTGGCTTTTCAGGTTGTTGTATAACAACTTGTGATTAAGACGCGCCAATTTTTCGAGCAACTCTTCGCGGAGTTCCAGATGATGCACCAACGCCGTAAAAGAGAGCGGATCAACATGCAACCCCAATTGTTCTTCAGGCGGCAGGTAGGAACGGTTGAAATGGGTTGCTGTGCCAAGCCTACTCATGGCAACAATCGCCTCCATTGATCGCGATCCATGTCTATAAGAGTCAACCCGGAGAAATGCGCGCATGATTCCGATATCAATGCGTAAAAAATGATTTCTGTCAAACAGTTGAGGGGTCAGTCGTTCAAAGAGCGAGCGAAGGAGAATCGCCCGGCGCACAATGAAATAGGGGTCATCCCGTCCCTCGGAGAGTTGCGGATTCGGGCCCAGCACATTGAGAAACCCTTTAAGCCGACTCAGGAAGTCCGGAGTTTTGGCTTCAACAAGCTCTTTCTGTTTTCTGGATTTTGTAAACTCGTCCAGACTGGAAGATGTGCCGCCCGCAAAAACAAAAATAGCTTTGCCAATCGGGTGAGTTAACTGCCCCTGCTGAAATTCACCATCCTGCATCGGCGCCAGAAAAAACCGGAGCCATCCAAGTTTTTTACCATCAAGCGAGGTATCAAATTCATCCCAGAATGCGAGAGGTATTTTACCGGATAACGCCACATCACGAATCTGATGAAAGGCATCGATCAGATCAGCCGGACTTTTGAACTGGGAGAGGTTGAAGGTGAGGGTTTTCTCTGCTATTTTTTTCCCTGGGCTGGCAGCCCTGGCAATCTGTTTGACGGCAAACGATTTTCCTGAACCGGGAGGGCCGAAAACAGCTATCGAAACAGGACGCTCCTCCTGCTGGCTGCAATATTCCGAAATAAGACTGTGAATGCTCCGGAGCGATTCGATCTCCTGACGATCTACCGTGACAAGCTCTCCAAATACCCCGATCGGAATATTTTTCAAGGCCGCTGTCGCACCCTCAAGAACAATCCGCTGACTTAACTCTTCAAGATCATCATAATAACGATCCCTGAGAATTGTCCAGGATAATGGCTGGGAAAGTTGTTCATCATCAAAAATCGGGCAATCTGCCATCGCAAGCGGAGGCTCATCACTCTTCAGATGTTTAATAACGCCATCTATCGGAAAGCGCAGACGGGGTGAAGAGTCAGTCCCTCCATCGTAACCGGCTTTGTGAAGGTAACGCATCGCAGAAATACCGGACTGGATCCCTTTGGTCAGGTCCGGATTATCTTTGGCAATCATAATTTCACGAACAATGCCGGTGACCAAAACCGATGTTTTGCCGATAATCGTGCCTTTCCCTGCTGGCCATTCACGCTCCATGTACAAGGGATCAAAAAGCAGTTTGGGCGATTCGTTTTTTTTAACACCCGGAAGAAGCAACGCACCGGTCGGACCGAATGAAACAAGAGTATAGGCGGAATTGGTCAGACTGTTTATCAAGGGATTATGTGTCAGTTCCCATATAAGTTCCAGAGCCGTTTTTTCCCATGAAATCTGGGCGCTGACCTGAATGGCTGACTGGCGCAGATCATTGATGCTCAACACAACAATAAGACGATCTGAAAAATTTGAGACCAGATGTTCCCATAAGGCTCCCTCTGCCATCGGTTGTGACATTTTAACGATAATCCAGGGAGCTTTTTTCCCTCGGCACGGCTCTTTTATAGCAATGGGCCAGTGATCCTGGTGATCTCTGAATCCGAGATTGCTGTCATCGATGACGATAATGTCGGCATGTGCCGGGCCAGCGGTAACAACATTGGAATTCTGTTGTTCCGTTGTGATTTTTGAGGCGCGGTCAAGACCAAGGAACCGCTCAACTCTCCACACAATGGTGTCGGGTGCTTCCTTGTCGCGATAGGGTGCCCATACCGAATAACAGTGGTAGTAGCAGGGGTCGTAGGGATCAATCGTTGATGTTGATGTGGTATGAGTACTCGAAACGTCCACATTATACGGAAGGTAGACCTTCAGTTTATTCGTCATCGAAGTAATGAGGTCGGAGAGAAGAACAGCACTGCCGTACTGCCAGCTCATTCTGCAACTTTCGGCACCGGTCCAGGCTGTCGGATCATGTGATTCCCTGGAGATATGAGCAATATTCCAGTCAATGGTAACGTCACCGGTAACAAAGAGAGAAAGCTTATCTTTTTTTTCCCGCATCGATATTGATACTTAGAGTTTGATTAACCAAACTGATCATCCTGCGGTCATCCGGGAACTGATCCGCACCTGCAAGACCCAAAAAGCATAGAGAAGAGTTCTGGTTATCTGAGAAAATGCAGGGAAGAGCATCACGTTGATTCAGCCCGGAAGGTACCATTGGAACAAAAGGAAGAATAAATCGGTCCAATAAGTTCCCCCGGCTGCCGTGACGAAAGCAGCAACCTCCAACGAAAGCATCGAAAAACCCGGCAACATTTCCGCATAACACTGCGAACGGGAACTGAATCAGAGCAAGAATACACCAACAGGAGATGATGCGACGATTATTTTCAGTTTTCCGTTTGCATATTGATCTTCATTTGCCATTATTAGGACTCTGAGGAGTTTCTCCTAACCTTAACATACTTTTGCTTATGTGTGGAGTTTTCGGCATTTTTAATTCAAAAACTCCCGCGGAAGACACTTTCTATGGACTGTACTCACTTCAGCACAGAGGCCAGGAAGCCGCAGGTATCGTGGTCGCAGAATACAACAAACTCAAAAAGAAAACCCTCTTCAAACAGCACAAGGGGATGGGTCTTGTTTCAGAAGTTTTCAGGGATGAGACAATTTTCGAAAAACTTGGCGGCTATGCTGCTATAGGCCACAACCGCTACTCAACCACCGGTTCATCTTCATCGATTAACAACATTCAGCCTTTTTCACTGACCTACCGTTCGGGAAGTCTTGCAGTTGCCCATAACGGCAATCTGACAAACGCCCGTACTCTTCGGCGTCAACTGACTGAAGACGGCGTTATCTTTCAGGCCTCCTCTGATACTGAAATCATTCCGCACCTTGCAGCACGGAGCAGGGAAAAAGAGCCCATACAGCAAATCTATAACGCATTAAGCCAGGTAGAGGGCGCATATTCAATGGTGATTCTGGCCAATAACCAGATGATTGCAGCAAGAGATCCCTACGGCTTCAGGCCTCTCGCTCTCGGCAAAAAGGTTGATCCTTTGACGGGAGAGCTGACCTATGTCGTCGCCAGCGAAACCTGTGCATTCGACATTATCCAGGCGGAGTACATCCGCGATATCGAACCGGGAGAGATCCTTCTGATTGACCACCTGGCGGTAACAAACGAGAAACCGACCTCGCTCTTTCTGCCCTCATCAGACCGCAAGGCACGCTGTATATTCGAATATGTCTATTTTGCCCGCCCTGACAGCTTTATTTTCAAGCACTCCGTAGACAAGATTCGCCGGAACCTCGGAAAAAATCTTGCAAGAGAGTCGGAAATTGAGCAACAGCCAAATGAAAAGGAGTTGACGGTAGTCAGCGTGCCTGACTCATCCAATACTGCCGCTCTCGGATTTGTCAGAGAGAGCAATAAAATGGAGCGACCAGCAAGGTTTGAGCACGGTCTTATCCGCAATCACTACGTCGGAAGAACCTTTATCCAGCCGGGAATTCACAGCCGCGACATCAAGGTCCGTTCAAAATACAACATTGTCCGTGGCGTGCTCCAAGATCGCCCGATCATCCTTATTGATGACTCTATTGTCCGTGGAACTACCGCCAAAATGCTGATCAAGCTGATCCGTGAAGCTGACCCCAAAGCAATCCATCTCCACATCAGCTCTCCGCCTATCACCAACCCCTGCTTTTACGGCATGGATTTTCCGACCAAACGTCAGTTGTTGACCCATATGTTCGACGCTCTGGAAAATGACGTTGAGGAGATCGAAAAAATCAGGGAGTATATCGGTGTTGATTCATTGAAATACCTCTCCATGCAGGGACTCATGAACAGCGTCCCCTCATTTGAAAATGAAACATGCAGCTACTGCACGGCCTGTTTCAGCGGCGACTATCCGATTGAGGTCAACGAGGCCACCACTGATAAAGAGGAGAATGACTGAAGAGATTGCTCTGTGTCATTTCGAATCCGATGAAATCGGGTGAGAAATCTTTAGCGCGCTCTGTGTTCAACAAGTGATCGATTAGATCTCTCACTTCGTTTCGAGATGACAAGAATGGGAGTTTCGAGATGACAATATTGACTGGTTTTGAGGGGCAACCCCTTGTGTTGCGTTGGGTGAGGTTGGCAATTTTCTCCGTCGTTGTTGTCCCTGAAATCCTTGATATCCTTTTCTTCCGAGAAAAGCAAAAGGGAAAGGGTTCACAAACTGCAAGCCCTTTCCCTTTTGCAAATACGATATAAATAAAAACCTGCCTGAACCTACTTTTTCCCCTGCTTGAACTCGATTCTCACCGAGGTGTGCGGCACAGCCTCCAGCCTTTTTTTCGGAATAGGCTTGCCGGACTTGATACAGATCCCGTAGGTTTTGTTTCTTATGCGGTCAAGCGCCTGATCGATGTAACCGATATATTTCTCGTCACGGGCAATAAACATGAAACGCTGCTCACGATCCATGGTCTCGGTCCCGTGATCGGCCATATGCATGGAGTAGTTCGAATTGATTGAATCCTCAACGTTCTCATCAGAAAGTGATGAACGCAAAATATCCAGATCACGAAGCACCTCCTCTCGCCGCTTGAGCAAAAGCTGACGAAAATGTTCAAGCTCTTCGTCGGTCAGATAGGTTTTAGTAAGAACCGGTTCCTCTATAACCTCATTTTCCTTTTTGGAAGCACTGCTGCTTTTTTTCGCCATGATTCGTCGTATTTGCTGATTCTAACAAAAAGCTTCAAAAACAGAGAGTGAAATAATACGATTAACTAACATACTTTTCAAGTGATAACCGGCAGAATTCACCGTTTACCGGGTCATTCTTCCCCATTGCGGCAGACAACGGATCACCGAGAGTAGCCACAAGAACTGTTGCGAGAGTCTCAGCCTTAATATACGCATCATTTTTCTGCACTGCATCCAGTAGTTTTTCCGATGCCTCAACAACAAGCGCAATTCTGTCTGTAATATCAAGACCGCTCTCCTTGCGCAGCGACTGGATACGACTGACCAGTTCTCGCGAAAGTCCCAGCATCTCAAGCTCTTCGGTCATCTCGGTATCAAGGGCAACCATGATTCCATGAGCTTCATCGGATGCCACCAGCCACCCTTCGATATCCTCATGCATGATCTCAACATCCTCACGAAAAAGCTCGTAGAGTTTACCGTCAAGCTCAAAAGAGAGCCGTCCCTCTTTTTCAAGCAGGGCAATCTGCTTGTGGCTCATGATCCGTATGGACTCTGCAAGTGATTTCATATCCTTGCCGTAACGGGGTCCAAGGGTTTTGAAATTGGGTTTCACCTTTTTGCTGATGACCGAGCCATCCTCCTCGATATACTCAATCTTCTGAACGTTGACCTCTTCAAGAATGATATCGGCTACAAGGGAGTACTCCTCCCTCGCTACAGCATTGTCAACTGCAAGGAGAATGCGTTTCAACGGCTGGCGAACCTTGATTGAGGCCTTCTCGCGCATGGTACGCACAAGGGATGTAATAATCTGGGCCTTTTTCATGCGCTGCTCAAGCGGCCTGTCAACAGCCAGGGAGTCGATCAGGGGAAACGCTGCAAGGTGAACGGATTCAAAGGGTTCAAGCCCGCTGATTTCGTTCAGATTTAAAAAAATCCGGTCGGCAATAAAGGGAGTAAACGGCGCAAGCAGTTTGGCCAGCGTCAGCAGTGCCGTATAGAGCGACTGATAGGCCGCAATCTTGTCAGGCCCCATATCACTTTTCCAGAACCGTTTGCGAGAACGGCGGATATACCAGTTGGAGAGATCGTCAACAATAAAATCGTTGATCAGCCGGACTGCACCGGTAAGATCATACTGCTCCATACGCATATGAACATTGTCCACAAGGGTATTCAGAGAAGAGAGCACCCAGCGGTCAAGTTCGGAACGCTCCTGAAGGGGAATGGCAGGTTCCGAGAAGCGGAATCCATCAACATTGGCATAAAGCACAAAAAAGTTATAGCTGTTGATGAACGCACGGAAAAACTTGCGCTGCTCCTCTTCGATCTCCTCGGCATTGAACGATTTTGGTCTCCAGGGCGGACTGGTCACCATCAGGTACCAGCGGAGAGCATCAGCTCCGTAACGGCCCATGGTTTCAAAAGGATCCACCACGTTGCCTTTTGATTTCGACATCTTCTGACCGCTTTTGTCGAGAATATGACCGTTGACAATCAGATTTTTGTATGCCGGTTTATCGAATATAAGTGTTGCTATGGCATGAAGCGTGTAGAACCATCCCCTTGTCTGGTCAACACCTTCGGCAATAAAATCAGCCGGAAAAGTTCGATCAAACTGTTCACGGTTTTCAAACGGATAGTGAAGCTGGGCAAAGGGCATGGAGCCGCTATCGAACCAGACGTCAACCAGTTCCGGTGTGCGGTTGAAGCGCTTGCCATCCCTAACAAAATAGATCCTGTCAACAAAGGGCTTGTGCAGATCAAGCTCAACTGCTCCGCGGTCAAGGGCTTCACCAAGGATATGGCGTTCACCGTCAATATCAATAAAGCCTTCACGAAGTTCCGCAATTGATCCGACGGCGAACAGCTTACCCGACGCGGCATCGTCCCCGATGGAGAAATCTTCGGAGACCCAGAGAGGCAGGGGTGAACCCCAGAAGCGTTCACGTGACAGCGCCCAGTCCTTGTTCTCCTCAAGCCAGTTTCCGAATCGACCGGCACCTATTTCGGGCGGGCACCAGTTGATCGTTTTATTGAGTTCAACCATACGCTCGGCAATGGATGTGGTACGGATATACCATGACTCCCTTGCATAGTAGATCACCGGCACATCATAACGCCAGGAGTAGGGGTAGGTGTGGGTAATGGTCTCCTTGCGGTAAAGCTGACCAGCATCCTTGAGCTGACGGATAATCAGCGGATCAGTATCCTTGAAAAACATCCCCTCATAATCGCTCACTTCAGCGGTAAAACAGCCGTTACGTGCAACCGGCTGAAGCATCGGCAGATCATATTTTTTTGCGATCTCATAGTCATCAGCACCAAAAGCAGGTGCGATATGCACAATACCGGTACCATCCCCGGTAGAGACAAATGAACCGGAGGTAACGTACCAGCACTTTTTCTCAGGCTGGATGTAACTGAACAGCGGCTCATAGTCAAGCCCTTCAAGATCGCGCCCTTTCAGTTCAGCAATAACCTGCCAGAGCGACTCACCCTCTTGGTTTTTCTCAAGCAACACCTGAATGCAGGAGTGGGCAAGAATCAATACCTCACCGCTCTCGCTGTTCCGGACTTTCACATAGTCAATATCGCTGCCTACACAAAGAGCCACATTTGAAATCAGTGTCCAGGGAGTCGTTGTCCAGACAAGAAAAGACTCATCCGAACCCTTCAGACGGAACCTCACATAGACACTCGGATCTTTGACCTCCCTGTAGCCGAGAGCAAGCTCATGCGAGCTCAGTACCGTCTCGGACTTGGGGTCCTGCGGGACAATTTTGTAATCCTTGTAGATCAGGCCCTTGTCGAAAATAGTCTTCAGTGCCCACCAGACCGACTCGATATAGTTATTGGTACAGGTAATATAGGGGTGATCCATATCAACCCAGTAGCCCATCTGCTCGGTCAGCTTGCCCCATCCTTCGCGATTATCGTCGATATGATGATAAACAAGCGCCCTGGCTTCTGCGTTGAAATCCCCTTCACCATACTCCACAACCTGTGACTTGTTCTTCAGACCAAGCTTTTTCTCAACTGAAATCTCGACCGGTAATCCGTGAGTATCCCATCCTGCCATACGCGGAACCCGGTACCCCTGCATGGTCTTGTATCGGCATACCACATCTTTGATCGTTCGGCTGAAAACATGGTGTACACCAGGTTTTCCATTGACCGTAGGTGGTCCTTCGTAAAAAGAGTAGACCCTCTCCTCCGGCCTGTTATCAAGACTCTTCTGAAAAATCCCCTGTTCATTCCAGTATGCAAGTACTTCAGCTTCTACTGTACTGTAGGGTACATTTGAGGGATACTCCCTGAATTTATCGTCCATAATGCTTGTGAATCCATTCAATCAAGAGCAGGCGACCAGCCTGCAATTTTAAAAAAGTCAATATACAAGAATCCGGTATGAAACAGTACAGGCAAGCCTTTCAATAACAGAAAAGCTTGCCTGAAAACTTGTATGGGCACCGTTTTGTATCTGAAGCGGCAAGAGTAACCGGAAAAATTCGGATTCTTACTTTTTTCCGCCGAGAGATGAGTTGACGCCGTCAAGAATCTGTTTAGCTACCACCGTCAGGGAATCAAGCGTCTGGGCAACGATCTTGCTCAAAGGGGCCAGGGTACTGTCAAGAAGAGTACCTACACCAACCAGAATTGTCGAAAAATCACCTTTGACAACATCACCCTGGCGCTGCTCAGCCTGTCCGGAAGATTTAATTTCTTCAGCCATATTATAGGGGTATTTAGATTTAACAGGTTTAACGCCGACTAAATAATAACCTCAAAATGTACTATTTTTAATCTTCACGTCAAAAAAAATCAGAACCGGATATACTCCCGTTCATTACTGACGTCCGTAACGATCCTCAACACGCACAATATCATCCTCTCCCAGATACCCGCCTGTCTGCACTTCAATCAGTTCGAGAGGTACATCCGCTGGATTTTCAAGACGATGGAATACCCCGACAGGAATATAGGTTGACTGATCCTCATGAAGGGTAATCGTCTCTTCTCCGACGGTGACAAGAGCGGTGCCCCGAACAACAATCCAGTGTTCAGCACGGTGATTATGTTTCTGAAGCGAAAGCGCAGCCCCCGGGTGGACGGTAATGCGCTTGACCTTGAAGCGGTCAGCACAATCAACCGTTTCGTAGGAACCCCACGGGCGATAAACCCTCCTGTGAGTTGCCGCTTCGTCCCTCTCTTTTCCACTCAACTGTTCAACCAGCAGCTTGACATCCTGAACCCGATCCTTTGAAGCTACAAGTACCGCATCAGAGGTCTCAACAATAATATGATCGTCCAGACCTATAGCCGCAACAAGGCGACTGGTTGCATGAATGTAGCTGTTACGGACATCGTGCAGGAGCACATCACCCTTTTTGACATTACCCGCTGCGTCATGCTCATGAACATCCCAGAGGGCCGACCATGCACCGACATCATTCCATCCTGCATCAAGTGGAACCAGTACCGCCCGATCGGTTTTTTCCATCACGGCATAGTCGATGGAATCCGACGGGGAGGCCTGAAATGCATCGCCATCCAGCCTTAAAAAATCGAGATCTTCAAGTGCGTTCTCCAATGCATTACGGCATGCTGCTGTAATTGTCGGAGCATTCATCTCAAGCTCCTGAAGATAACTCTCAGCCTTGAAGAGAAAAATTCCGCTGTTCCAGAAATAGTCGCCCGAAGCAAGATAGCGTTCCGCTTTTTCTTGACACGGCTTTTCAACAAATTCAATTACCGGACAAACTCCCCTGTCGCCTGCGCCGTTATGCGAGGCACGGATATACCCATATCCGGTTTCAGGCGAAGTCGGAACAATACCAAAGGTAACCAGAGCACCGCCTTCTGCCGCCTCCCTGCCTCTTGAAACCGCATCAGCGAACGCTGAGGCATCAAGAATGACATGATCAGCAGGAAGAACAAGCATCAGCGCTCCTGGATGCTTGCTGGTAATAAGCATTGCTGCGACTGCAACTGCTGGGGCAGTGTTCCGCCCGACAGGTTCGAGAATGATCTCGCCGATTTCAGCATCTATCTCATGGAGCTGTTCGGCCACAAGAAAACGATGGCTTTCATTGCAGACACAATATACCGGTCCGATATCGTCGGCTGAACCAAGACGAAGAGCCGTATCCTGCAACATGGTCCGTTCCCCGATCAGTGAAAGCAGTTGCTTGGGATACAACGCCCTGGAAAGAGGCCATAGCCTTGTACCGGATCCGCCGCTGAGAATAACAGGAATAATCATAAACAACAGCAAAAACTCTTAATTCTTGGCAAATTTCTCATACATTTTCCAGGTCGAAGAGACCAGGGTATCGACATCACTGTACTTCGGCACCCAGCCGAGCAGCTCCCGAGCTCTTGCTGAAGTTGCCACAAGTTCTGCCGGATCACCGGCTCTCCTGCCTACAATCACAGAGGGGACGGCTTTGCCGGTGATTGCTCGAACCCTCTCCAGCATTTCAATGACACTCACTCCGTTCTGACTCCCGAGGTTCACCGTAATACTCCGGTCCTGCTTCACTATATACTCAAAAGCCGTAACATGTGCTTCGGCCAGATCACTGACATGCACATAATCACGGATGCAGCTTCCATCCCTTGTCGGGTAATCATCACCGAAGATTGAGAGTTGTGGACGAATACCCGCAGCGGTTTCCATCACGATCGGCAGAAGATTTTCAGGATTCAACTCAAGACCTTTCACCCGTCCCTGAACGTCATAACCTGCCGCATTAAAATAGCGGATTGCAGCATACCTCATACCTTTCAACCGGTCATACCAGTCGAGCATCCGCTCAATTTCAAGCTTGGTGTAGCCATAGAAATTTTCCGGCTCCTTTGGATGCTCTTCGTCAATAGGGAGATATTGAGGTGCTCCATAGACTGCTGCAGAAGAGGAAAAAATAATCGGGGATAGGCCTGCTGCCGAAGCCTGGTTCAGAATATTGATCGTACCGGCAATATTCGACTGTGCATAAAGCTCTGGATGCAGCATGGACTGACCGGCCGCTTTCAATGCTGCAAGGTGAACACAACCATCAAACCCTCCACCACTCATAACAGAGCGAAGCTGCTCCGGATGCATAATATCACCATAAACAAACTGCGCATCGTCAAAGAGATTCTCCCGCAGACCTGTCTGAAGATTATCAAAAACCGTAACACGGTATCCACGATCAAGAAAAGCCCTTGTAACATGACTGCCGATATAACCGGCACCGCCGATAACCAGAATTCGCATAAATCAATAATTGTTAGTTGCCTGTTCAGGAAGTAACCGCCAATGGATCACGCTCTTCCGTACATCTTCTGATAGTAGTGCTGATAACTTCCGGAGGTCACATTGTCCAGCCACACCTGATTTGCAAGATACCACTCTACTGTCAGCTCCAGCCCTTTTTCAAAAGAGATCGACGGCACCCAGCCGAGTTCCCGCTGCAGCTTCGTGGAATCTATCGCGTAGCGAAGGTCATGGCCCGCCCGGTCAGTCACATAGGTTATAAGCTTTGCGGACTCTCCGGCTTCACGCCCAAGCTTCTGATCGAGGATGCGGCAGAGCAGCCTTATAAGATCAATATTCGTCCACTCGTTATGACCTCCGATATTATAGGTCTCGCCGCTCTTGCCCTGATGATAAATCACATCAATGGCCTGTGCATGATCTTCCACCCAGAGCCAGTCACGAACATTCTCTCCCTTGCCATATACCGGAAGAGGTTTGTTCTGTCGTATATTGTTGATAAACAGCGGAATAAGTTTTTCCGGAAACTGGAACGAACCGTAGTTGTTTGAGCAGTTGCTGATGACTACAGGCAGGCCATAGGTATCATGATACGCCCTGACAAAGTGATCTGAGGAGGCTTTCGATGCCGAGTAGGGACTGTGGGGGTCATATGCTGTTTGTTCGGTAAACAACCCATCACTCCCAAGGGAGCCATAGACCTCATCAGTTGAAATATGGTAGAATCGTTTTCCTTCCATCCCGTTCTGCCATGAAGCTCGTGCGGCATTGAGCAGATTGACCGTACCCAAAACATTGGTCACAACAAATTCTGTGGGATTGGCAATCGAACGGTCAACATGCGACTCGGCGGCAAGATGAATCACTCCGTCAAAGCGGTTGGACTCAAAAAGGTTCAGCAGAAAGGCACCATCCGTTATATCTCCCTTGATAAAACGGTAGTTCGCCATCTTGTCAACATCCGCAAGGTTGGCAAGATTTCCTGCATAGGTAAGATTATCAAGATTCGTGACCGTGTATGAGGGATAGCTCTTCAGAAAGTGCCGGACAACATGTGAGCCTATGAATCCGGCGCCGCCGGTGATCAGTATATGCATTGGTTACCGTTGTAATGGTTACAGTTCAGTTCAAATCACGCGGCATATTCTCAAGCATGGCTGCAAGTGAACGGCGCCAGTGCGGGATATCCAGCCCCCATGATTTTTTTATGGCCGATTTATTCAGCACGCTGTAGTTTGGCCTCTTTGCAATCGCAGGAAACTCGCTGCTCTCCACCGGAAACACCCGGCAAGGCAGTTCTCTCAACTCCATGATAGCTTCAGCAAAATCATACCACGAGCATACCCCTTCGTTTGAATAGTGATAGGTCTCAGCGTAGCAGTGAAGCGGATCACGCTGATCCAGAATAGCAGCAATAGCCCCCGCAAGATCGGCAGCACAGGTCGGTGTACCGATCTGGTCAAACACAACGTTGAGAGTCGGGCGCTCTGAACCGAGTCGAAGCATGGTTTTGACAAAGTTACTGCCATAAGGGGAGTAGAGCCAGGATGTTCTGATAATCAGGTGTGATGGCCCAATCCTGCGGATAGACTCCTCGCCTTCCCATTTGGAATGTCCGTACACACTTCCGGGAGATACAGGATCACTCTCCCTATAAGGAGTACTCGATTCGCCATTAAAAACATAATCAGTCGAAATATGTACCAACAGGGCATTCAGCTCTCTGGCACACCGGGCAAGCACGGCAGGCCCCTCCCTGTTCACCAGAAATGCCGCATCACTATCCGATTCGGCCTTATCTACAGCAGTGTATGCCGCACAGTTCACAAGCGCCTGAATGGAGTGACGACGGGAAATCTCCTCTACCTGATCAGCCTTCGAAATATCAAGATCGGGCAGATCATAAAAAAACCAGTTATGGGTGTCGTAACGACTCGCAATAACCTGCAGTTCAGAGCCGAGCTGGCCCTTGCTGCCTGTAACAAGAATATTCATCAAGAAACAGAATAAAAATTGCAATCAAAAGCCTCTTATACGGTGCCGCACAGTGCAGCAATCCCGATGCTCACCCGCATGCACTTGCGAGCCGCTTCAATTGCCGCCACACCTTTCTCTTCATCAAAAAGCTGCCACGGAAGCCGGAATTCCGACTCATCACCATATTTCGCGAGCATTTTAGCATGTGAGTCATAGTTGTTCAATGCCGGAAGCATCTCTTCAATAAGAGCGGCAGTCTCCTCTGATACCGTTCCTTCGGAAACAAGCTGAGAAAGATGCAGTCCGGGCTTATGCGTAAGCGGAGAGACACCAAAAAGCATCAGTACAACAAGACCGGTATTTTCAATGACAAGTATGGAACTTGCTACACATGCACGCCAGCGTTTGAGGGAATAATCCTGTTCCGCTTCTTCAAGAAAACCTCGTGCAAGTTCGATACGGTATGCTACATCCTTTCCTGATTCCATTGTGACTCCTCCATTTACTATGCCTGCATATTGATAAAAACAGTCAAACAAAGCCCGGAACGCCTACCAGCCGGAAACAACCCGATCAAAAATCCCGTCAATAATCTGACCGATACAAAAACGGATAGCCTCCTCCCTTGCAACGTAATTACCTGCCGGATAATCTGCAAATCCGACAAACGATTGGGCAAAAAGTGTTTTTTTCCCTCTGCGTTCCGTCATGGTAACCTCGACAAGCAACGTTATCCGGTTCGTTACAGCCCTCTCCGTACGACTGGAAAGCTGAGCCGGATCATCGGAAAAAGAGGTGATCACACCATCAAGCAACACATCCGCACCGGCCATGGATGGAGTGACCTGAAAAGCGCTCGCTGATTCGAGCTTATCGACAAGAGATCTCGAAAGTTCTCCCCTGAACTGCGCAATTCCTGCTCCTGACCGATCACCAAACACCGGAACGGCAATGGTTTTGAGGTTTGGGGAGATGGCGCCTCCGGTAAAGCTGTAGCACCCCTGAAGGGTAAGAGCAAAAAGAAAGAGCATTATTGCCGAGTGGCCTCTTTTCAGCATAACAATCCTCTGATTAACAGGTTTTACGGTCTATTTTGTTGAGTATTTTACGGAAGGGATAGGTCAGGAGCAACCATTTTTTTCTGCGGCCATCAAGCGCAGAGAGATAAATTCCGGTTTTCCGGTCACTCCACGATGAAGCCAGTTTAACGGCAAGCTTTGCAGCCACAGAGGGTGGCTGGGCAAAAATATCAAGAATAGTATTGAAGGTTGAAAGCTGCCGGAGAAGTTCAGGTGTGGGATTATCCGCACTGACCATTCCGGTTCGAACCAGCCCCGGATGGAGCAGCATAACAGCAACACCGGTATGGCGGTACTCTTCAGCTACCGACCAGGTAAAACGGGCTATGGCTGCTTTGGTTGAGCCGTAGGCACTGATCCAGGGGGTATTTGATCTCCGGTCTGTACCGGAACCGGCCATATTGATAATTTTTCCTTTTCTGTTTTCCTGGAGAAAATAGTTGAGAGCAACACGGGTGCCATTGCAGGTACCTTTGAGATTGGTATCTATAACCCTGCCCCACACTTCAGGGTCACTGTCGGTGATACTCCCGAATGGATCAGAAATTCCTGCATTATTGATAAAACAGTCCACCCTTCCGAACCGCTCAACAGCGGCATGGAGCAAGTGCTCCATATCCGACAGTGAAATAACATTACAGACGCATCCGTACACACTTCCCTTCGGAAATTCGGCAACAGCATTGTCAATATTGGCTTGTGAAGATGAGGTGATAACCACCTTCGCCCCCTCGCGTACAAACTCATGGGCGATAGCTTTACCGATCCCTCTGGTGGAACCGGTAATAATGGCAACCCTCTCTTCGAGCAGACCCATAAGCAGAGATCCTCTGTTGCTTCCTGTTTATTTGCCTTGCGCGCCGTCAATCATGACCTGAAGCTCAGGATGACCGACTGCATAACGCTCAAGCGGAATACCCTCTTTGATGGCGCTCCAGGCCTGACGGATACTGGCAGCTCCGGCACGGGGGCCCATAGGATGGCCAAAAATACCACGGCCCGGCACAAACCCGAAATCAACACTTCCAACCTTGCGATAAACCGTCTCAAGCGTCAACGCTGAATCACTGCCTCCTGGAACCGGCAGGGAACGACGGATATGACCGAAATCCTGAAGACACTCTGAAATATTCTCCTTGACCTCCTCTTCAGGAGTCATCATCCTGCTGCCGAATCCGGGCATAATAATCGAATCAAGACCCGCAAGACGCTGAAGCTTGGTCATGACCTTTGAATGAATTCCATATTTCTCCATCCGGCTGAAGGCAGCAATAAAGGGAAAGTGACCAATAAGAGGAACTTTCGTATGACGGGCAAGCATTCTTACGGCACTGAGTCCGACCGGAAGAGCATTGATCAGCAGCGCATTTGCTCCATTACTGACCGCTATATCGTGCTGCTTAATCAGGCAATCAACCTCGTCTGTGATATTGGCAAGATAAATTTTCGGTTCTCCGGTCTGCTGTTCAGCCTTCCGCCTGGCTTCACCCAGTGCGTGAGAGCGCTCCACAAGCGTTGACCAGTCAACATCGGCAAGCATTTCGTCATCCTTGGCTATATCAAGACCACCAAGCCAGCTCTGAAAGGCAATTTCCGCAAAATCTTCAGGACTGAGCCCGATGTTCGGCTTCACTACACCGAAAAAGATAGGACGGTCATACGCCTGCAGAAGATCACGGATCCCTTCGACTCCAAATTTCGGCCCGTCAAATGCAAGCAGATAGGAGTCTGGAAAAGCGATATCAAGCAACTTCACGACCGGTATACCCGGTGTAAAAAATACCCCTTCACCACAAACAGCGGAGAGCAGATTGGGTAGTTTTGGACCAAAATTGCGGTGAGGATGCGCAATGGTAACACGGCAGGCATGAATCGGGCCGGTTTCGGAATGCTTGACCGGATAGCTGAGCGAAGGAAGCTCACCCTCTACCGTCAGACTGATAACTTTTGCTCCAAACCTCGGACGAAAATCCTCATCATGATCAACACGCTTCCACTGCGCAGTGGATTGTTCACTGCAAAAATGTGCAAGCGCCGTCTCGATATCTCCCACGCATTCAAGATAGTAATCAAGCGTCAGGTAGTCATCCATCTCAAGCTGATCTCTTGAAGCAAAAAAACCTTTGATATCCTCAATATTCATAAAAAAACGTCATACGCCCCGGTTATATGGTCTGCACTCGGTTGATGCGGGGGTTCCATTAAAAAAAACAAACAGGGTGAAAGTAATGCCGCGGCAGAGCACTCCGCCCTGCCGCAGCGCCGGAGAACTCTTGATGTTATCCTTCCGACTTGATGTCATTGAAATAGGCAAACGCATCCTCTGGAGCCAGTTGCTCATGAACAACCTTGTTTACCGCCTTCATCATGGCAAGCGGTGCGTCACTCTGGAAGATATTGCGACCCATGTCGACACCGGCAGCACCCTCCTGGATGGCATGCGAACACATGGTAAGCGCTTCAAGCTCGGAGATTTTCTTTCCTCCGGCCATGACAATCGGAACCGGACATGATGCCACTACTGTTTCAAACTCTTCCGGTACATAGTAGGTCTTTACAATCTGTGCTCCGAGTTCTGCTGAAATCCGGCAGGCAAGCCTGAAATATTTTGCATCACGAACCATATCCTTGCCGACAGCAGTCACCGCCATGGTCGGAATACCGTAGCGCAGACCCATGTCAACAAGTCTGGTCATATTGCGGATTGAACGGGTCTCAAACTCCCCGCCAATAAATACCTGAAGCGTGATAGCTGCAACATTCATGCGAATAGCATCTTCAATATCAACGGCAAGCTCTTCGTCAGAGAGCTCCTTGAGAATGCTCGGGCCGCCACTGCATCGCATGACTATCGCCTTGTTCAGAGTCGGAGGAACGGTGGTGCGAAGAATACCTCTCGTCAGCATGATTGCATCAGCATGCGGCATGAGCGGTACAATATTGACATCCGGACGTTCAAGACCGGTTGTCGGCCCCTGGAAATAGCCATGATCAATAGCAAACATGACCGTTTTTCCGGTATCAGGGCGGAAAATCCTTGAAAGACGGTTTTTCATACCCCAGTCAACCGAGTGGGCACCTTTCAGAAAAAAGCCATAGTTATTGACCGGGATGTCGGTATAGTACTCTTTTGCCTGTTTGTCCTTGTCGTATTCCGCCATGATGATGCGTCTCCTCTTTTCAGTTGTAGTTATTTATAGGGAACCTCTTCTCTCTTTCAGCGAAGTGCAGCAGCAATATTGCCGCCATCCACTGTGGTGATTGAACCTGTCGTTCTGGTCTCCAGAGCCAGATGCACAAATGCCTCGGCAACATCCTCCGCAGTAACCTCAAGCTGGAGGAGGTTTCCTGCCATATACTCCTTTTCACTCAGACCACGTGCCGTTGAGCGGGCCTTGATCATCTCCTCGGTAAGCAGACCACTGCGAATCCTGTCGGCATTGATACCGTTTGAGCGAATGCCGTCACGACCGTGATCGAGAGCATATTGGCGAACGAGAAACATGGTTGCCGCTTTCGGCAGACCGTATGGACCAAAATCGGGGCCGGGATTCACCGCCTGCTTTGAAACGTTAAAAAGCAGTACACCGCCAGTACCCTGCAGTTTCATGACCCTTACCGCATCCTGGGCAATGGACTGGTGAGAAAAAAAGTTCAGTTCAAAGCTTTTCCTCAGCAGGTCATCAGCCACTTCACCGATGCGCCCCTGAATGGCAGCTCCGACATTTGAAACAACAATATCGACTCCGCCAAACCTGCGGCAGGCTTCATCAAACGCCGAGCGAATCTCTTTTCTTGATGTAACATCACAGGTCTTGACAAGTACATTGCCACCGAGATAATCAGCCGCCCGTTCAAGCGCATCAAGAGAAAGATCGAGAAGCACCAGCTCAGCACCTCTCTGGCGAAAGGCTTTTGCTGTAGCAAGCCCGATACCGCTCGCTGCGCCGGTTACCATAACAACTTTGCCGGCAAAAATGTCGTGATGGACCTTGTTTACCTTCTCCTGCTCCATATCCCAATACTCAATCTCGAATGCTTCCCTGTCACTGATAGATTCAAAAGTCCCGATTGATTCAGCGTCAAGTATGGCCGCTCCTGTACTGGTTGCAATATCAGCGTTGATCGCTGCCGCACGGGCGGTTTTACCGAGACCGAAAAGCCCCAGGCCGGGAACAAGCACGACTCCAGGAAGCGGAGCAAGCATACTGACCTTCATCCCCGAAGCCTGCTTCTGTTCTTCAAAGTATGCCGTATACTCTTCACGGTAACGCTCTACAGCCGTCACGACGGCCTGCTTGAATCCTGCAAGATCCGAAGCATCAGGCGCCGCAAGTACGAGCGGTTTATTTTTGGTACGGACAATAAAGTCAGGGGTCATTGCTCCCTTCTGGCTCATGGCGACAAGATCCCTGCTGTTGACATAGTCAAGAATTTCCGGCGAGGTACGGAAATCAAGAATAAACTGATGGTACTCCCTGGTTCCCGGTGACTTTTCCGCAACACAGGCACCCCTGATGATCGGAGCAACCTGCTCAACAGGAGCAACTGATTCCGGCAGAGAGATCACCGGCAAGGTTTTTCTTCCTACAGCAGCTATCCGTCCTTCGAGTTTGCTGACCGCATCAATCATTCGACTGTAAGCCTCTTTGGCTGTAGTTCCAAAAGTAACAAGTCCATGCTTCTGCAGAACCATCCCCTGAATCCCGGGATTGGCATCATAAACCGCAGAGGCCTCCCTGGCAAGCCCGAGTCCTGGTTTGATATAGTCAACAGAACCAAAACTCTCGCCAAGCACTTCACGGCAAAAAGCCTCCCCATTCGGCTGATTGCTGAGTGTAAGCAGGGCAAAAGAGTGTGTATGGAAAATGTAACGATGAGGCAGAAACGCATGAAGCAGGGTCTCTATCGAAGGGGTGAGCCGCTGCTCTGCCATATGATCAGTAAGGCTGAAAAGATTCAAAAGCAGAAGGTGCTTGAACTCCTTGGTTGAAAACCTCTGAAGCTCATCCTCGCTTATCCGGTCATTACGATTAAAAAGCTCACCAAGTTTGCGGAGGGGATGGAGTTTTACCGGAGTATAATCGTTTGCGGTCACCTTGCTGAGATCTACTCCGCTCGCTTTGATCAGGAGCACGTCAGCCCGGTTGCCAACCATATCCACCAGTTCACATTTGACAGAGGTGTTTCCCCCTCCATGTATCACCAGCGAACTTTCACGGCCAAGCAAACGGGATGCATAGACCAGCTCAGCAAGCTCAGCAGGCATCTCGGAGAGTCCACTGTGCTCAGTGACGGAGCATTGAAGTTCAGCATCATTCCAGAGGTTCTTCATAGGAGATATTACTTCTCACACCGGCAACCGATGTGTATTGTTGAAAATATATGACAGCAATAAACGCCATGCGCTCGTCAGGAGCGCTTTGCCTGTTTCCTGTTATGCCACTCTTCAATGAAGAAGCCTGAACCGTATATGAGGAGAAAACCGGGAATCACAACAGAGAGAAAGGTGATCTGCTCTCCTGTGGTCTGCATTTGACCGGAGGACCAGATCATCCAGACAAGCAGATACCATGCAGGGCCAACAAAGAGAAATGTCCTGTTCCAGAGTCTTTTGAAACTGTATTTCATAGCATGTTGAAAATCATGAGAGAAACAGGCAAATCGCACTCAGATCTGGCCGTCAATCCGGAGTTTGCGTTCATTTATTTTTTCAAGAATAATCCGGACAAGATACTGAAGCGCATTGAGCACATAGGTAAAATAGGCAAGAAAAGCATCCCAGATCAGTACCTCCTGGGGATAGCCAAGCCAGGCCAGAAAGAAATAGAGCAGATGAAAAAATGCGGCAACAGTGCTGCCGATATCTTCCCATAAAAACTCTTTGGAGTAAACCCACTGGTTGAATATCTCCTTTTCAAAAAACATTCCGGTAATGAAAAGAAGCGCAAAAAAAAGCGTCTTGAAAAGAATCGCGATACTGACCCAGTAAAAACCGCCAGGAAAAAGACCGTTGGCGAAAAGCGCAGTAATGGTGAGGCCCGCTATAAAAAAAAGAAACTGGATAGGAGCGAGGATAATCTGTATATCGGTCCAGATAGATGCATTTCGTTTGGCAAGCTGTTCAGGAGTATAGCGGGGCATCTCTCTTTAAGGCTGACGATAATTAAATAATGACCGGACAGGTAACTCTTGTTGAAACTTAAAGCATTGAATATAGCAAAATTGAAGAGAGAGAAAAAGCAGCTCTGAGAGAAGAGGAAAAACACTTTCTCGCGCATTTGATTAACACACGCGAGTTAATCAAATGCGCGAGGAGATAACAAAACATCCTGACAAAAATTTTTGTGCAATGTTCTGTTAATTGATAACGCCCGGTTTAAAAAACTAACCATACAACAAGCCCTATGACTCCAACGCCTGCTAAAAAAAGCTCAGGGCTATCATTATCATCATCTCTTCCGGCATAAGGATCAGCTCCGGTTGTGAATCCATATGAATTTGATTCCGCAAAATGGTTTCCAGCATAATCAGCTATAGATCCATCCGCAAAGGTAACATAGTAATGTCGGCCATAAGCCAAACTGGCAGAGGGATCAATGGTAAGCGTACTGCCTGAAATCATCAGATTACTACTCGTTTCTGCATTATAGCTTTCAACAACCATCCCGTCGCTTGAGTCGGAATGAATCGAAATCACACCTGTGCCTCTCAAGACCGGTTCACTAAAAGTTAGTATGATATCATTATCAATCGCTACTCCTACTGCTCCATCTGTCGGACTGAAGGCAATAACAGTTGGCAGCTCTACATCCCGGTCATTGGATCCATTGATCATCACCATAGCACTCTGAGGCACTGATCGACCACTGCCGTCACTGATGATATAATTGGCAACTATCGTGGCGCTTTCTCCAACCGCAAGATGACTAAACCAGCCATTGTCAGGATCTACTGTCAGCATATTGCCGCTACGGGTTATTCCTGACGGCAAATCGGCTGCTCCATTTCCCGTCGGTATGCCGTTCACTGCGTAACTCACACTTCCAACACTCAGGGTGTCACTGCTGTCCGGGTCACTGGCGTGCAGTAACAGGTTCAGGCTGTAGGAGGCATCTCCTTCTGTCGTTATGCTGCTCCCGGATGCTGATACCACTGGGATATCGTTCGTACCATTGATCGTTATCGTCTCTGTCTGCTCTACCGAACCGCCCGCATCATCAATCACTCTGTAGTTTACCAGAATAACCGCCTGCTCACCTGCGCTTAGATAATCGAACGCCGCGTTGCCGGGATCAAGCGTCAGCATGCTGTCCGTCCGCGTTACTCCAGACGGCAGATCGGTACCCCCGTTTCCGGTCGCAACACCGTTTACCGTGTAGATCACATCTCCGACACTCAAATCATTGTCTTCCGGGTCACTGGAATGCAGCAGCAGATTAACTTCCGTTACTATATCGCCTTCCGTGACTGTCGTGCTCTCTGCCTGCGTTACTATCGGGAAGTCCGTTGTACGATTCAGTGTTATCGTCTCGCTCTGCGCTACTGCTCCTCCGCTTCCGTCTCTTATCGTATAGCTTGCCACTATCGTAACGCTGCCTCCATAGTCTACTCCGCCATACGCTGCGTTCGTCGGATCTACACTCAGCGTGCTTCCACTCACGGTTACTCCGGAGGGCAGGTCAACACCTCCGTTTCCTGTCGGCACGCCGTCTACTGTGTAACTCATGTCACTTACCGTCAGTACATCGCCGTCAACATCACTGGCCAGCAGTAACAGATTGATACTATACGATCCTGAACCAAGACTCGCACTGCTGCTTTCGGGTGCCGATACCGTTGGCGCATCGTTCTG
>JAAXXL010000041.1 GCA_013334485.1 Chlorobiaceae bacterium
AAAGGTTTCCTCGACCGTCAATGTCTCCCTGACGAGGCATATCGGCATGATCCATCATTCTCATATAATCAAGTCGGCTTTCCAGACCTCGGGCAAGACCACGTGATACCGACCACAGTCCGTGAGCCCCGATGCCTGCATGAAGTGCCATTGCATGGCTCATGAGGCGACTCACTCTGCCGTTCCCGTCAAGGAAAGGATGAATATAGTTAAGGCGGTGATGAGCCGCAGCCATAGCCGCCAGGCGCATTCCTTTTCCAAGGGGTGTAAAGTTATAGCGCTTCTCAAAATATGCCATGAATGATTCGACGGTAATGCTCTCGGGAGGTATATGTCGTCCAACCGAAACATCATGCATCGGTTCACTCCGAAACTTGCCGGGGTCAATACGAATTCGGCCCTCTGTTTTTTCCAGATAGAGCATCGCATCTGGCAGATCCTTGCAAAACTCCTTGTGCAACCAACAGATAAATTGACTGGACGCTGCATCCGGTAGAGTTGCACATGCGTGCATAGCATCGATTTCTCGCTGTAAACGGATATGGGCAACTGCCTCTATTTGAAGATTTCGTCTCTCTCCGCTTGTGCTGAACAAGCTCTGAAGAGCAGCTTCAATTTCTCGTGGTTTTGTATTGTGGCCCTCAATAAGGTTGGAATAGTAGCAATTCATTACTCTGACAAGATCAGCCAGGCTTGCTGCGGTTTTAGGGTGCAGGCGGTGCCCTAATACTTCGGCGGCGCTTGAAAGTGCCGCAATCAGGTCAACAATCTCCGGTTCAAGAGTGTCCGGCAGGCAGGGCTCAAGGGGCGGCGGTGTCTCAGTGATCATTATTTTTGCCGGTTATAAATTCAATTCCCCTCTTTTTTTATAATCGTTTACAGTAAATAATGTATAAAAATTGCCGATGTATTTGCCGATGTTTTTTGCTTCGTTCCCTGCCAATTGATGTTCAACAATTTCAGTGTTCATTTATTTTGAACACAGTAAATAATTGAACATAAGCCAAAAACGGAAAACAGGAATCACCCGTTAAGACACCGCATTTTCCTCTCTTCTTCATTCAATTCGCGCAATTAGCGGACAAACCTCTTCTCATCTTCTTCAATTCGTGTAATTCGTGGACAAACCTCTTCTCTTCAACTCAGCACCCAGAACTCGCTACTCAGAACTTTCTTTCTCCTCAACACTATCTTTCCTCTCGTTGAGCAAATAACTACGCGTTATCAATACCCCTAACTGCGTCCTGATAATGTTGACCGGCTCTATTTTCTGTTTTCTTTGCTGTGCCAGACCCGAATAATAACAACCGTATTGTTCTTGTCACGCATATAGCGCAGAACAAAAGCTCCAGCGCCAAAAGATACTACCAATTCGCGTCTGCCTGTGTCATCGTCCATTGGGTGGCCAATGTCCGGTATTGATTTGAGCATACCCGCGCCCTCCAGAATGGCTTTTGCCGCCCGCGCTGCAGCAACGGGGTTTTTCTCGTGCAAGAACGCATGAAGCCGCTCAACATCGGCTAATGCCTCTGGAAGCCAATCTATTTGGGGCAAGAGGTCACCTTCCCTTTTGCCAGATTTTCAATCCATGCGGCGGCTATTTCATGGGGGATAGCTTCACCGGTTAATTGATACCGTTCCCAGCGTTCCCTATCCTCGCGTTTTTCCTGCTCATAATTTTCTTCGCTATCAAGGAATGTTTCGATTGCCTTGCACATGAGCCAGTGCGGCGATCTGTCGCGGATACGAGCCAAAGCCGCAAGCCGTTGCTGTGTGTTGTCGTCTATCTTGACGCTTTTTGTCAGAGTCATGATCTTATCTCCTTTTGTTATAAGGTAACACTTATTATCACCTGTAGCAAGATTGTTTGGTGGTGTGCTTGCAATCGGAAAACAGGAATCACCCATCAAGACACCGCATTTTCCTCTCTTCTTCATTCAATTCTCGCAATTAGAGGACAAACCTCTTCTCTTCAACTCAGCACCCAGAACTCGCTACTCAGAACTTTCTTTCCTCTCTATGAGTAAATAACTACGCGTTATGAATACCGTCTAACTGATTCCTGTATGGATGGATAAGCATTCATGGCAACTGCACAACCCCGCCAGCAGGTTTATGGCGTAGTCCAGTTTTCTACAGTCAATCCATCCGGAATCATGCCAAAGGCTTTGTCTGCGGTAACAAGGGTGGCATTGAGTGCCTGAGCGTGGGCGGCAATCATCAGGTCAAGCGGAGAGAGGGTAACACCAGCGGCTTCGCACGTTGCGCGAAGATTGCCATAACGTATGGCGGCCTCTTCGTCCCATGGGAGTATGGTAACCCGGATTAAAAACTCATGGACGCGGGCAGTGAGCCCCTTTGGCCATGAGCGTTTTGCCAGACCGTAGAGCAGTTCAGCCTGCGTGACCGAAGAGATCACAACACGGTGTATCGGAATTGCCACAAGTCGCTGACGAACAAGAGGTTTGTCACCCTTGATAATGTGACTGGCAATATTGGTATCGAGCATGTAGAGGCTCACTCTTCCCACCCCTCAAAAGGGTCCCGAAGGTGTTCGGCTTGCCTGCGATCTTCAGCACTCATGAAATCAGCGGGCACTTCAGTTGTTTTGTCAAGCGCGAGCAGTCCCGCCCATGAATCTGGATGCTGGGATAAAATGACATCTCCCGTCTTGGCATCACGGCGAATAAAGACCTCCCGCCCTTCAAAGCGAAACTCCTTCGGCAACCGGACGGCCTGACTTCGACCGGATGTGAAGATTTTAGCGGTGACAGACATGGTTTCCTCCTTGATAAGACATTAGAGTAATATACATGCAATTCCGGTATATATCAAGATAGATATCATCTGTTTGCCGGATTGATTTAAACGGGAGGGATGGTCTGTTTTGAGGTGTTTGACTTGTCTTTGGCAGATGATGTGTTTAATGCTGTTAAAAGTAAATTATCATAACCGAAGAGGAACGCGAAGTGCCTATTTACAATAGCTCCCTGCCGGAACCGGCGATTGCTTTTCTGATGTATTTTTGTGCGCTAAAATACCGAAAAAAGTATGCGATTAACTACATTGAAGAATGGTTATGCGCATAGAAAAAAAGGATCTAACGCTGATGTTAAATAATAACGGTAATGGGAAATCTCTCGAATCCTGGATTTGGGATGCGGCATGAAGATCTTTATCAGCAGTGTGCAAAAGGAGTTCGCCACGGAGCGAAAAGCTCTTGCCGATTACCTTTCAGGCGACCCGATGCTGCACCGTTTTTTTGAATACTTTCTGTTCGAAGATCAACCGGCAGCCGATCAGCGTGCTGACCAGTGCTACCTCGACGAAGTGGATCGTTGCGACATCTATCTCGGAATTTTTGGCGATGATTATGGCCGTGAAGACGCAGAGGGACTATCACCGATACACCGGGAGTTTAATCGGGCCACAGAAAAGGGGAAACTGCGGCTGATTTATCTGAAAGGAGTTGACGACAGGAAGTGTCACCCTAAAATGCAGAAGCTGGTTCATGATGCTGCATCGACTCTCATTCGACGACGCATCAACTCACCGGAAGAGCTTATTACAGCCGTCTATGCCAGTCTGGTAAAAGTGCTTGAAGAGAGGGAGCTGATCCGTTTCGGTCCGTTCGATGCCACGTATTGCAGCAATGCTTCGTTCGAAGACCTCGATGAAGAAAAAATTACCCGTTTTCTCGGGCTCGCACGGCGAGGCCGCAACTTTCCGTTGCCGGGGGATACGCCACCCCATGAGGTGCTGCAGCATCTCGACCTGCTCAACAAAGAGCGACCGACCAATGCCGCGATTTTGTTGTTTGGCAAAAAGCCGCAACGATTTCTGATCACCTCCGAGGTGAAATGCGCCCATTTCCACGGCTATGAAGTGGCAAAACCCATTCCATCCTATCAGGTGTACAAAGGCACGGTTTTCGATCTCGTGGATCAGGCCAAGGATTTCGTGCTCTCCAAGATAGACCTCTGGGTGGGAACAAGAGCGGAAAGCACCCAGGTACCGACGAAATACGAAATTCCGCAGGAGGTTGTAGCCGAAGCCATTGTCAATGCCGTTGTGCATCGCGACTACACGAGCAATGCCAGCGTACAGGTCATGCTCTTCAAGGATCGGCTTGAAGTCTGGAATCCCGGCACTCTTCCTCCGACCCTGACGCTTGAAAAACTGCGAGGCCCGCATGCCTCCGTCCCTCATAATCCGTTGATTGCCGAGCCCATGTACCTGACCAAGTACATTGAACGCATGGGCACCGGTATCCGCGATATGATCCGCCGATGCAAAAACGCTGGACTCCCTGAACCTGAAATCAGGATTGACGGAGGCTCTTTTGTGTTGACGATCCGGAGAAAAACGTCTGAACCAAGGGCTCACTCCGGATCAAGTCGGGACCAAGTCACCGGACAAGTCACCGGACAAGTCACCGGACAAGTCACCGGACAAGTCACCGGACAAGTTGAGCCTTGGCTCATCCGAGCTTTGACCGCCTGTTCGGTCAGACCACTCAGTAGTCTGGAAATCCAGGAATCAACCGGTCTCCGCCACCGAGAAACCTTTCAGCGCAACTACCTCGATCAGATCATCAGCGACGGACTGATGGAGCGTACTATTCCGGAAAAACCCACCAGCCGCCTCCAGAAGTACCGGCTCACGGAAAAAGGCCGCAAATTACTTGAAGAGTTGGGCAAGGAAGGAGGTCGATCATGACCATTTTCATGTACACCAGATAAGTCGAGGCCCAAGCAACCTATCCTGTCGCTCGCCCTGTCGGTACCCTACTCTTTTTGCCTTCAAGCCGTTCACGATATTATACAGGGTTCGGAGTTTACTATTCATCCTCTGATATTTATCGGGATGGATATCGGAAGATTGCAGGATTGATAAAAGGGTGGGATGGTCTGTTTAGCGGAAAAACTTGAATGGCTGAGAGGTTCAGCGGTGCTTGATTGATCTGGACTGGATGAGGCGTTTAATACTGATAAAATACATTATCGGTATTAAACATGAAAATGAAGAACTTACTGTGAGGCATTCTCTTGCTTGTTTCGACTGATTGTTTTTATTCGGCTGTTTATACGCAGAAATACTGAAAGATGTATGCGTGATCAGCTACATTGAAGAATGGTTGCGCATAGAAATAAAGGAACTAATGCAGATGGCAAACAATAATGGGAATGGACTCTTGCACCCGAAACAGGACGAACAAACTCCTGCAGGTGCGGCATTTGAATTACGTTATTGGGGTCTGCTCACGAAACGGAAATAATAGGGCGCCAGGAGATTCTATGGAATCGTAATAACATTTAATTAGCAGATTATATTCAGCACGAGCAGATTGAGTTTGAGCTGTAGGATAATGAATCAACGCGTTCCAACCGCAACGGATGTAATATCGGGAGATAGTAGTAGTAGTAGTTCGCTCCGTGTAAATTGAGGTGGTGACTGGTTCAGCTTCAACATAGACTGTCGGTTGTTGTTCGAAGCAACGGAACCCCCGACTATCGGACCTTTACCGTTGACGAGACACTAGACTGGCTGCGGAAAAAGGGGTAGCCCCTGCCCAATATAATCTTGGGGTTTCGTATGCGAATGGTCTGGGTGTAGAGAAGAACAGTGAAGAATCAGTAAAGTGGTTTCTTCTATCAGCTAATCAAGGTATGGCAGAAGCTCAGTTCAATCTGGGGAATGCCTATTCGAAAGGTGAAGGCGTAAAGCTTAACAAGGCAACAGCAAAAGCCTGGTATCAAAAGGCTTGTGCTAATGGGTCCCAGCCGGCATGCGATGTTTTGAAAAAGAAGAAATAAACCTGTCGGGTAATCAACCTTCCAATAATGAAAACGTATGTGATTTTGAACCATTTCAGTTGGCTGATAATGAAAAAAATGTACAGGGCTATCAATGCAGTTGTTTTCTCTGTTTTATTGGTAACCGCAAATGTCTATGCCCTCCCTACACGCTTGGACGTTCTTTTTGTGCTAGACAATTCAGGAACCATGAAGAGCAATGACCCTGAATTCATGACCCGGCGTTCTGTTTTGAAGCTTACGAGGGCATTTTCACAAGATTCAAGAGTTGGAGTCGTTGTTTTTGATTCAAAAGCAGATTTTGCAATGCCACTGACTTCTGTAGCAAATCCTGATTTTGAAAATGATGTTAAAAACTCTCTGAGGAGACTGAGCTATACTGGGAAGGATACGAACTACCCCATAGCGATAGAGCGAGCTGTTTATGATTTGAAACTACATGGAAGAAAGGATGCCGAAAAAGTAGTCATTTTCATGACAGACGGTTTTATTGATAGTGGGAACGCCAAAAAAAATATTGGATTGCCTAAATGGCTGAAAGAAGAGCTTACTTTGGAGGCAAAGAATGCAGGGATCAGAATATTCAGCCTTGTATTTACTGAAGAGGATGATTTTGAGCTTATTCAGACTTTATCAGTGAAGACGGGCGGCGGATACTACCGGGCTGGGAAAATGGAAGATCTTGAAAAAGTATTTGACGCTATCCAGCAAGCAATTCTTTTACCACCAGTAAAAACACAATCACTCGTTGAAAAAGATGGCTTTCTAATGGAGTTGATTGGCGGTGCCTTTGCAATCATAATCATATCGGGAATAGCGGTCATTTTTCTGCGTGCAAAAGGTAACCAGAAGGAAATCAATCCAAATAGTAATAATCAACCAAAACTGCCGGAAGCAATGCTCCCGGATGTGGAGAGTATCACCGGAAAAAATGAAATTATATTAACGAAGAAAGAAATAGAGGCATTAAAAAATAATAAAACCCAACCAATAGTTGGGGAACCTAAAGAAATATTTACAAAGAAAGCGAGAGAGGAAACAGAAATAAAACTACCATTCAATGAAAAAGAATGGTCTGAAGAAGAATCTCAAAATCAACCCAATAAAGAAAAAGCACCGCGACAAGAGCAAGAACGGCCGCCACAAGAGTTCACCAAACAAATAATTAAGTCAGAGTCGAATCGGGAGCAAACAGAAGATTTAAGAATATTCTTTAACCCTAATAATCATTTTGCACAGGAAGGAAAATACCAGTACCCTGTAGTGAAAATGCCCAAGCAAAACTCAAGTCTGAAGCTTCCAAGGACGGGTCGTTCAAATCAAAAAGGTTACAAAGAGAATGACTTCTACAGTAAACTTAAACTGAATATAATTGACATTGAATTAGCTAACAATGTTCATATGGTGATACCAAATTTTAATAAGCCATATGAACCTGATATCGTTTTGTTTGATAAAAGCCTAAACCTCTATATCGATATTGAAATTGATGAACCCTATGACGGTTATTACAGATACCCGACACACTATATAAATCCCAAAGATGAAGCTAAGCAAGACAATGTGAGAGATTTGTTTTTTACTGAAAGCGGATGGATTGTCATAAGATTCACCGAAAAGCAAGTCCATTGTCAAGCAAACGAGTGCATTGACTTTATTAAAAATGTCCTTAATTCAATTTACAATCGTGAATTCAACAATGATATAAAATGCGAGAAGGAAAGCCAATGGGATTATAACCAATGTATTCAATGGCAAAAATCTTCTTACAGAGAAAATTATCTTGGAAAGGATAGGTTCCAAAAGCAATATAGCTACAAAGAAATAGAAATTGATGCAAAAGAAAATGAAAGTATTGAAGGTATAATCAAAAGAACGAAAAAATTCAATTTCGATAATTGTAATAGCAGTATTGCATTTGATGAAGAGTCACACAAATACATTCAGCAAAAAGATGAGACAGGTAATGCAGAGTATATTTCCGTTACAACACTTATTGAACGTTTTTTCCCGTTTGACGTTAAGAGGTATATTGAAAAGAAGGCTCTAGAAGAAAATAGAACTCAGAAAGATGTATTAGATGAATACCTTAATATGCGTGATGAAGCAGCCGAAAAGGGAACATTCCTGCATAAACAAATCGAAAACTACCTGAAGCAAACCGAGTATGATTCGGATTCAAAAGAATTTGAGTTGTTTCTTGATTTTTACAACAAGGAAATTAAGGAAAGAAACCTCATATTCGATGATGCTGAAAAAATGATTTTCTCCAACAAGTATAATGTCGCAGGAACAATCGACTGTCTTTTCAAAAAAAATAACAATAACGAATTTGTAATGCTTGACTGGAAGTGTAGTGAAAAATTAGTCATAAAAGGAAGTGGTGAGCCGAATAAACGTGGTTTCCAGATTGAAATATTTGGATTAACCAATCTTAATAACTGTAGTTTTTATAGATACAGCCTGCAGCAGAATATATACAAACACATTGTAGAATCTGAGTATGGGATGAAGATATCATCCATGCAGTTGGTAGTATTACATGAAAACTTTTCTAAATACTATGTGGTAACTGTACCTGAATTGAAACAGGAGACCGATATAATTTTAAACTCACTAAAAGTCAAAATCTGATATGGACGTATTGAAAGAATTCCAAGCTGCAATTGAAATTGAATTTGCTAAAAATCTTCAGGATTTTGAAGAGCAAAAGAAATTACCCATAGACGAAAGGGTTGCCAAGGGTGTTACTATGACTAACCTGCGAGTTGAATTTGACTTTTATGATGATTTGCCGAACAAATTTTGCCATCCGCTACCAGGTTCACAAGAATACATTTCGTCCGTGAAGATTTTTTGTAACAAAAATAACTCAAAATTCAAAGAAGGCAACTCAGTTGTTTTGAGTAATGGTTCTCATCGTTTTTCAATGGATATTGAAGAAGACAGTACGGATAACTTTATTCTCAAACCCAATGAATTCAATGTAAAGCATTGCTATATTGATAGATATAGCTATCCAAAAAATAATTGGGAAATAAATGCTGTAAATACAGACATCAGTACAAAACTACTATTAACCGCTGCTGAGATTTTAAAAAATAATGAAACAACGTTACGCAAAATTGATGGCTTTTTAAACGGGAGAACCAGAAATAATTTTCAAAACTATTCTCAAAAAGTTGACTACTTAAACTATTCTCAAAACTCGGCTTATCTGAAAACCATAAATGCAAGTGATTTTTGCATCATTCAAGGTCCTCCGGGAACTGGTAAAACCGAAACCATCGGAAACATCGCTAAGCACCTTATAGATTGTGGGTTAAAAGTATTCGTTACAGCTCCAACCCATACGGCCATTAATAACTGTTTAAAGGCTGTTGCTTCAAAAGTTAAAGACAATTGCAAAGTGATTAAGATTGGCGAGAAAGCTCAGAACAAAGAAATTCAGGAGAATCAATTTGTGACGAGAAAATCAAGATTAACGCTTTCCAATTATTTAAATAATACTAATTATAGCCAAAAGGGTATTGCTATTGGTGCAACAGCTTACTCTCTGTGCTACCCGGCAGGCAAAAGGTTAGATGGTTGGGAGTTTGATGTATGTATTGTTGACGAAGCTTCTCAATTGAGTATTCCTTTGTCCATTGCAGCATTGTGCAGGACAGGAAAATATATTTTTGTTGGCGACCACAAACAACTTGACCCTATTATTCCTAAAGGTTCAAATAATGAGATGTTTGCCGAATCCATTTTTAGCAGATTGGCACGGATTTATCCCAATGAAATAAATCTTTTGAATACGTCTTACCGGCTTAATAAGTCACTGATAAAAATTCCGAATACCTTGTTTTATGAGAATTTGCTTCAATCGTCATCATCTACGCAAGAAGATAACTCACGATATGTATGTCACTCTCAATCTGAAATTTTAAATAGCGACGCCCACAAACTGATACTTCACAATGTTTTTGAAGGAATAAGTCGTTCACCGTTTGAAGCGAAACTTGTGGCAGAACTGGTTTCAGACCTCATGCAAAACGGTGTAAATATTAAAGACATTGGTATTATGTCGCCTTACAGAGCACAAGTGAGGGAAATTAAAGAGGAGATTAAAAAAGTACTGCCAAGAACTATATCCAAGCCAGTTGAAACCTTGTTTGTAGACACGGTTGATAGTATGCAGGGGCAAGAGAGGAATTATATCATCTACAGTTTAGCCAACTCTCATCCTCTGGAATCTATGAGGCGCTTAGACTTTTTCTACAGTCCAAACAGATTGAATGTGGCCATAACAAGAGCAATAAAGAAATGTATTGTAATCGCTAACTACAAGGTGTTTGACATTATAGATGAGGAACTAATAGACCATAAAGAATACAAGGATATAAAGGACAGCCTTGATATTTTTAAACGGTATTTCGCACTTTCTTCTAAAGTGAAGATAACCCAATCCGATAAAAAGGAATGGTAGGTGTAAAACGTCAAGTGAGGCAGCGGTGGTTTTCGGTGTGCATCTTTTAGCTCCAGGCTGCTTTTCGGCTTGTCAGGAAATCGCCCGCAATCCTCCCCTGCGTGTAGCTTCCAACGTGTATGCCATTTTAACGAACCGATTATCCTTGATACGGAAAATGACATGAGTGAGCAACTTCCGGGACGTTGTGTAATAACGATAATAACTCTTCACCCCTCTACTTGTCCCTTTCCAGCTAACTCCAATTCTTTCAATCCGATAATCGCTTTTGATTAGTTGGGGATGGGCGTGATAACAGTGGCGGAATTTACCGCTCGGGCTGAGCTGTACGGAGAGTAGTGGACGTTGTTTTGTAAGAGAAGTAACTCCGGGATATACACAGAGCAACGAATTTGGAATGTTTGTCAAACCTTTTGGTGACATCCCATGTATTTCATGATATAGGACTGAATTTCAAATAATGGCCAGTAATATCGATTAACTGTCCATTATTTGTTTTTGATCCTGCCGCAACACCTCCCCGGTATGTTTGAGCATTTGTTTTTTGTGACTGCGTTTTTTTTAGAGGTAGTCGGAACTGTTGGCTGGTTATAGGGGCTCCCCGTCTTTTAACCAGTCATCAGGATTTTTTCCAAAGCATTGAGCTGAGTCTTGTGTGTCTCCGGATTGTGTGTTTTAAGCTTTATGATATTGGCAAGTTTCCATTGTACCGCTGGCATATAGCGCAGATTTTCAAATGGCATAAGCTCCCAGTCGGGAGTGCCGCTTTTGAAGCTCAAAAGAAACCTTTTGTCGGTATCACTTAACTGACAATGAATCTCCTTGATCAGGCGAGTTCGCGTTGATTCATACTCGTCGTAGCTGAAAGCAGTGTGGGTCATGCCGGAAAACTGATGCTGAAACACCGATTTTTGATCGAGCAGATTTGGACTGATGAGCTCGTGTATCGGTCTGGAATGGCTGATCAACATGGTTATAAATCCAGAGAGAATATCTGTTGTGAATTCATCATGCTCAAAAAGCTGATGAACATCAAACATATCTCGGGGATGCTGTCGATCAAGAGCTGCGCAGATTTTTCCGCCGAATAATTCTGCGTGTGACACCACCGTCATTGCTACGAATTTACTAAACTCGGTTTCTACAGATTTTGCAATGTCCATCATCCGTGGAGGAAAAACGTGGCCTCTGATAATAGTATTGACTTCAATTTTGATTTGTGCTGATGAAGATTGGCAGGTCAGTTTTGCTTCCTGTCCGCTGCTTTGCTGAACCAATTGGGTCTTTATCCCTGGGATTGCCTGATTGATCTTTTGCCTGATATGGTTCAAGGCCTCAGATATTGCGCTCATGGCAGTATCACGGTCATCGAGAGGCAAATAGGTCAGGTCAATATCAACCGATAACCGGGGCATATCCCGGACAAACAGATTGATTGCTGTGCCACCTTTTAACGCAAAGACCTTTTCTTTGGCCACGAGTGGCAACACCTGAAGCAGGAGATCAACCTGCTGGCGATACATTGGGTCTATCATAGCGTTACCAGCTCCTCGGGTAGATTGAGAGCATATTTTTCAACATAAACACCGCCTTTAACGATACTTCTTGCTCCTTTTCCGAGATCAAGTTTAGCATGATCAAGGCGTTTATTCCAATCATGTCCGGCTTTTTCGGCCATGTAGAGAAAAAGGCGTTTTACCCTGATTGAACGGCATTGCTCAAGAAGATCCTGCACTACTCGTGGGCGAAGTGTTGTCAAGCCTTCCATGATCTGATAGCACTCCACCAGATTCAGGGTATCCGGAGAAAGGTAGAGGCATTCGAGCATTGCCCGTTCCGGTGAAGATATGCGTATGGAAAACAAGGGTAATTGCAGATCAGTTATTCCGGTATCGTTCGGAAGAAATGACGTCCTTTCATGGACGATCAGTTCCAGCCACTCATATTTCCTGAACCAAGCAGGTAAACGAGTTTTGATGGGAGAAAATAAATAGACGGTCTGTTTGCCAAGACGCACATAATGCGCATAACCCTGCAATGCAAGAGCCGTGAGCGCCCCGGCATGAAGCGGAAGTTCGGCTTGCGTTTGCAGGGTATAGAGGGCTCCTTGCCATGTCAGCTCTTCACCCGGCCGTTTCATCGCCCCTGTGCCGATAGACTCCATCCAGCCGCTTTTACGGTAATGCTTCTGGAGGTCATGGGATATACCAAGCTGCTCAAGCCATGATGCCAGATCAACAGTGCCCTGGGTGTGGTGGGCAAGTGTTGATTTTAATTTTATTCTATTATCAGTAGCCATGCTACCAATATCAGATTATTTATAATAAACAGCAAATCGCTAAATGATTATCGCAAGCGACATCTTTTCATATTACAAACAGACAAAATGGTGAGCGACCAAAATTATCTTGTCTCTGCCGAGGTCAACAGGCTCTTCGATCCCGCCAAAGGAAACCGAAATGCATCGCATGACCGGAACACTATGCGCCACCCGTACCGGTGCAAAGTGTACCACTTGAGGAGGTCGGATTTGTATTATTATAAATACTACCTTCGATTTGCTAACGTGGCCCCAATGTTTGCATGAGATCTTTAAGGGGTCTGCTCACGAAACGGAAAAAATAGCACGTTAAGCAGTTTTAGTAAAATCAAAAAGCCGGGTACGGGTCGGCAAAGGCGGAATTGGTTGCCGTCCACATTTTAGGTTCCAGTATGCCCACGAGCGCACATCAAAAACGCCAGGTGGAGCATGCTCCAAAACCTCACAGAATTCGTCATTCCCCACGATGCCTTGCAGCGCTTTTAAATCTTCAGGCGTACCAAAAGTCATAACATGCGCAAGAAAATGCACTGGATCAGCAAGTTCTTCCTCTGGCGTATTGAACCATACGACCCGACGTGCCACGTTTAAAATGTCCGGAGTATTGGGTAAAGGTTTCATGATGTTGGTTCGTTTTCATCCGTCCGCTTGGCGTAAGGCGTTAATATGGGAAGAGAGGCTGGATCGACAGAAGCAACGGCAATACTCAACCGCTTGCGCACATCTATGGATAAGGTTGGAAGATCATCAAAAAAGGAGAGTGCCTTCAATGTAATCATAGGGTTGAAGCTGCGTCCATACACGACACTGCCAGTAGCTAAAGCGTTTGGTAAGTCAACACCGTGTTGTAACAGCGCATCAATATCGAGATAGTCTTTTACTTCTGCCCGTTTTTGTATTACAGCAACTTTCGTTCCTGCAATGTCTAACAGGGATGCGACATAGATTGAACGTCCCTCGGCCTGATCGCGAGGAGTAACCTGCCCAAGACCAAGACCACCAAAAAAAAAGAGCAAAACAGGGCCGTCACGCTCAACACGGCAAGTCAATGTATTTGGGCCGACCTGCACGCGCTCCGCTCCCTTGAGATAAGGAAGAGCATTAGCCAGATCATCCGGATCAAAAGGCTGATTAGAAAAAAAATCAAAATCAACAGAAGTCCTGTGCCCCAAACGCAAAGCAAGCGCCGTTCCGCCGTAAAGCGTAAATGTCGCTGGCGTAGCGTCAAGTTCCGGCCAGAGCCGAAGCTGCGGTGGCGGAAGAATGGATAGATTAGGACAAAAATTCATGTCAAATTGATTTTGTTTAAATCTCAAAACGACCCTAAAATGATAACAAAGGGGCAAGAGGAAATATATAAACAGTACCATTCAATGTGCTAACGTGGACCCAATGTTTGCATGAGATCTTTAACCTGGGTTTGTAATGCCTCAACAAGACCGCGCAACTTGGCTGCATCTTCACGGGCAGTATCGCGTTCGGTACGCATTTGCTCGGATTGTTGCTCATAACGATTGCGCTCCTCCTCGATCAGTTCCTGCCACTCATAGTTTTTGAACCAAGCAGGTAAACGAGTTTTGATGGGAGAAAATAAATAGACGGTCTGTTTGCCAAGACGCACATAATGCGCATAACCCTGCAACGCAAGGGCCGAGAGCGCCCCGGCATGAAGCGGTAGTTTGGCCTGCGTTTGCAGGGTATAGAGGGCTCCTTGCCATGTCAGCTTTTCACCCGGTCGTTTCATCGCCCCTGTGCCGATAGACTCCATCCAGCCGCTCTTGCGGTAATGCTTCTGGAGGTCATGGGATATGCCACGTTGCTCAAGCCATGATGCCAGATCAACAGTGCCCTGGGTGTGGTGGGCAAGTGTTGATTTTAATTTCATTCGATTATTGGTAGTCATACTACTAAAGTCGAATTATTTATAATAAAGGGCAAATACCAAAAAAAATTTATGTGCTGATAACAGTTGGGGGAACGGACTAACTGCCTGACACTTTTTCCTTTCACCGGGGGATGTTCATAACCAACCTGTTCAGTCAGGGAAAGTTGTTGCTGTGGCGTTATTTTATAATAGTGTAACGTCGGAGTATATTTATTCAGAAGACGGGATGATGTTTGCCAAAGGAGTAGCGATTATATGACAACAGCAGAAAAACTTTATAAAACAGCGAAAGAGTTGCCTGAACCTTTGGTTGCCGAAATCCTTGATTTTGCTGAGTTTTTACGGAAGAGAAGGGTTGTGGGTGCTGTGGCTGACAGAAAAGAGATGCTTATTGATCTCGCTGGTGGTTTAGAGCGGTCAAAAACATTTTCAGGCGATCTTGTAGAAATTCAGCAACGGATGCGGAATGAGTGGGAATAACTATTTGCTATGCAACACAACGGGGGTAAAGCGATGATTCCTGAGAAATTAACGGAAGTATTAAAGCAAGACGGCGTGGTTGCTATTGCAACACTTGGGAAGGATGGACCTCACATGGTCAATACTTGGAACAGTTATGTACGGATTACCGATGCGGAGCGCATACTGATTCCCGTCGGCTATATGCAGCTTACGGAAGCGAATATTGCGTTTAACAATCAGGTGCTGATTACTTTGGGCAGCCGCAAGGTCGCTGGAAATATGGGGCCCGGTGCAGGCTTTCTGATTAAGGGCACTGCGCACATAGAAACCTCTGGCTCTGATTTTGACGTTGTTAAAGCAAAATTTGCATGGGCACGTGCTGTAATGGCGGTACCCGCCAGTTCCATTGAACAGACGTTGTAGGGTAACGCTATACTATTCTCCCGACGCAGACGGGACTCCGTCAGTATTGCATCCTGACGGCATTTTCCGGTATCAATGGTCTGAGATAAGGGTCGCTTATGCGAATCCAAGCCAGACGGTGAGCGCCCGGTTAACGGCAAGCATCGAGGCATCATCAAGTCTTCCGAAAGAGGGTCCGATTTTTTCACGCGGGACGGTCTGAACTTTGTCAACCATCACCTGGGATCTTTTTTTTAGATTGTTTTCCTCTGTCGGTTCAACCATAATCCTGAATAACGGGGCTGTCCGTAATTCACTCGTTACAGGCAGTATGGTCAGCGAAGGATGTTCAGAAAAAAAATCCGCCTGAACGACAACTGCAGGGCGAGGCTTTCCGTAATAATCCTGTAGTGCAATGGTAACCAGATCACCTCTCTTCATGCTTCCCAACTCTCGCGGTCTGCGGCTTCATCAAGAAACTCAAGTAGTTCCTTTTCATGCGGATCATGTTTGACCAGCAGAGACTGCCGTCGGCACTCTTCGGCAAAACCGGAGCGACGTGTATCGGGAACCCATATCTGTATCGGTCGCATTCCCTCCATGCGTAACTTTTCCCTGTACTTCTGCACCCGTTCAAGAACTCCGCTCATGTGTCCCCTTGTTTATTTGTGAGTTTCCTTGTTACATGTAACATACATAGCAAAAGCATTACGTGCAACAATATTTTATCCTGAGCAGGTGAACCAGCGCCGGGCAATGGATTTCATGAGTGATAATCCTGGCTGAAGGCCATCAACGAGGATCATGGCGTCGTGCGGATGGGGATATGGCTTGTCATTGCCATCCGCCTCCGAGGGTTTTGTACAGGTCGATCATGTTGGCAAGAGTCTGTTGATGGATCAGAATTTCGTTCTGCTGAGCCTCGAAGAGGGATCGTTGGGCATCAAGCAGGGCGAAATAGCTGTCGATACCATGCTCGTATCGCGCTTTCGTGATGGTCGCGGCTTGATCGCTCTCTTTGAGCAGAGCTCGCTGAGCCCGCAGTTGTTCGGTCCAGGTTGCACGGGCGACCAGTGCATCGGCGACCTCGCGGAAAGCCGTCTGGATAGCTTTTTCGTATCGGGCAATGGCAATATCCCGGTTGGTTTCAGCCAGTTTGAGGTTTGAGCGCAACCGGCCTGCCTGGAAGATCGGGAGCGTTACCTGTGGGGCGAAGCTCCAGACTCCGCTCGACCCGGTTATGAAGAGATCCGACAAGCTGGCGCTGGCGAATCCGGCGGAACCGGTAAGGCTTATGCTTGGGAAGAACGAAGCCCGTGCAGCTCCGATGTTCGCGTTTTCTGCCTTCAGTGCGTATTCCGCCTGCCGTACGTCCGGTCGATCAAGCAGGACAACGGAGGGAATGCCCACGGGGAGCGTCTCCAGCACCTCAACATCGGCCAGGGATTGGGGTTCGAGGAGCACCGGATCGATCTCTTTTCCGACCAGCAGGGTCAGGGCGTTCCTGTCCTGTTCCACATGACGTTGATATTGCGCACGGTTGGCCCGGGCCGATTCGACCAGTGTTGCGGACTGTGCTACATCGAGTCGGGACTTTGCCCCGAGATCGAAGCTCCGTTTGATGAGATCGTATGAATCCTGCCTTGACGTGAGCGTGCTTTCGGTCAGTCGCAGCAGTTCGACATCGGCAAGGTAGGTGAGATAGGCGTTGGCAACTTCAGCGACAAGGCTTGTCTGGGCAGCTTTGCGGCCCTCTTCGGTAGCGAGATACTGGTTTATGGCGCGATTGCTGAGGCTGCGTACACGCCCGAAAAGATCCAGTTCATAAGCCGTCGTTCCGATGCCCGCGGTATATGTTGAAGTGATTTCCGCTTGTCCCGTGCCGCTCCTGCTTTCCTGGCGGGTGAAGCTTCCCGAGGCGTTAATTGATGGCAGGAGATCCGAACGCTGGATGCGATAAGTGTGGCGGGCCGCCTCGATGTTGAGGGTGGCTATCCTCAGGTCACGGTTGTTCGTAAGGGATTCTTCGATTATGCTTTGCAGTTTTGGTGACCTGAACATGCTTCGCCATCCGATATCGGTTGTACGCGGCTGCTCGCCGGATTGCGGCGCAGTTGAGGGTATTGTCCCGATTCCGGAAGTCACCGGCCACTTCGAGGTGACGGGCGCTGTCGGGCGCACATAAGCTGGCGCAATCGAACAGGCAGAAAGGGTGGTTGCTGCCAGGAAAAAAGGAAGCAGCAGTTTAGTGTTCATGATTCGATCCCTTGTCGTTTTGGTTTTCTGCTGTGTCGGTTACCGTTTTTCGGGCAAACCGGGATTGCACGAGGATGAAGAAGAGCGGCACAAAGAAGATTGTCAGCAGTGTACCCGACAACATTCCTCCGATCACGCCGATGCCGATGGCGTGCTGGCTTGCCGATCCTGCTCCGGATGAGAATGCGAGTGGTGTGACGCCAAGGATGAATGCCATTGAGGTCATGACGATCGGTCGAAGTCGCTGGCTTGCTGCAGAGAGAACGGCCTCTTTCAGGTTTATACCGCTTTCATAGAGGGTTTTGGCGAACTCCACGATAAGGATGGCATTTTTCGCCGTCAGGCCAACGGTTGTTAACAGGCCGACCTTGAAGTAGACGTCGTTTGAAAGACCCGAGAGGAATGTTGCCAGAACGGTGCCCAAAACACCGAGCGGGACTACCAGCATGACGGCCATCGGTACGCTCCAGCTTTCGTAAAGGGCTGCCAGGCAAAGAAAGACGAAAAGCAAAGAGAGAGTATAGAGCAACAGCGTTTGCTGACCGGCAGCACGTTCTTCGAAGGAGAGACCGGTCCATTCGATCCCGAAACCTTCAGGGAGTTTTTCTGCCAGTGTCGTCATGATGGCCATGGCATCTCCCGAGCTTACGCCGGGTGCTGGTGATCCCTGGATATTGACCGATGATATACCGTTGAACCGTTCGAGTTTGGGCGAACCAAAGCTCCATCGTCCGGTGGAAAATGATGAGAAGGGTACCATATCACCATTCGAGTTGCGGACGTGCCAGATGTCAACATCCGCAGGATTCATGCGGTATGGTGCGTCTCCCTGCATGAACACTTTCTTGATGCGGCCCTCATGCACGAAATCGTTCACATAGCTCGAACCCCAGGCGGTCTGCAGTGTTGAATTGATGTCGGCGATTGATACTCCAAAGGCGCTTGCCTTTTCGTGGTCAATATCGATCTTGAATTGCGGCACATCTTCAAGGCCATTGGGACGCACGCTGCTCAGGGAGGGGTTTTGCGAAGCCATTCCCAGCAGTTGGTTTCGGGCGGCCATAAGAGCATCATGGCCCTTGCCTGTCCGGTCAACAAGCTGAAGGTCGAAACCGGAAGCGTTGCCAAGCTCCATGACAGCGGGCGGGTAAAACGCAAAGATCATGGCATCCTTCACGCTCGACATGGCACCCATGGTTCTTCCGGCGATGGAGGCAACATCCTGCCCCTTATTTTTGCGTTTGGACCAATCCTTGAGCTGGACAAAACCCATGGCCGAGTTCTGGCCCTGCCCCGCGAAACTGAAACCGGTCACGCTGAAGACGCTTTCGATGTTCTTTTTTTCCTGATTGAGGAGGTACTGTTCCATCGTTTTCACGCTTTCGAGCGTCCGCTCCTTGGTTGCTCCGGATGGCGTGGAAAGCTGAACGAAGAGAAACCCCTGATCTTCATCCGGCAGGAACGAGGTCGGGATGCGCAAGAGGACGATGCCAAGCAGCACCAGAACCAGCATGAAGGCGAGCAGCGAGCGGTTAACACTACCCGTCATGGCACGGGCTCCGTCTACATAGCGTTTTCTGTTGCGGTTGAACACGGCGTTGAACCAGGCGAAAAAGCGCCCTAAGGGGCCAGTGCCGTAGAGATGTCCATCCGCTCTGACCGGCCTGAGGAGGCTGGCGCAGAGTGCTGGTGTCAGGATCAGCGCAACCAGGACCGAGAGCAGCATCGCCGAGACGATGGTGATCGAGAACTGACGGTAGATTGTTCCCGTGGAGCCTTTGAAGAAGGCCATCGGAACGAATACGGCCGAGAGCACAAGGGCGATGCCGATCAGCGCACTGGAGATTTGCTTCATGGATTTTCTTGTCGCCTCCAGCGGGGAGAGTCGCTCCTCTTCCATGATGCGTTCGACGTTCTCGACCACAACAATGGCATCATCGACCAGCAATCCGATGGCAAGAACCATGGCGAACATGCTGAGGGTGTTGATGGAGAAGCCGAAGACCGACATCACCCCGAAGGTACCCAGCAGTACGACAGGAACCGCGATGGTCGGGACCAGCGTTGCCCGGAAGTTCTGGAGAAACAGGAACATGACCAGGAAGACGAGGATGACCGCCTCAATCAGGGTATGGACTACCCCTTCGATTGATGTCTTGACGAATGGCGCGGTGTCGAACGGGAAGACAATCTGTACACCCGGCGGGAGCAGCGGCTTAAGCGCACTCATTTTCGCTTTTACCAGATTGGCGGTGTTCAGGGCGTTTGCCCCGGTCGCCAGGGTGATGGCCATGCCTGCAGCCGGTTTGCCGTTGAAGCGCGTGGTCATATCGTAGTTCTGCACGCCGAGTTCGACGCGGGCGACATCCCTGAGGCGGAGCTGCGAACCGTCGGTATTGACCTTAAGCATGATCTTTTCGAAATCACTGACGCTTTTCAGGCGTGACTGCGCTGTAATGGTGGCGTTCAGTTGCTGGCCCGGAACTGACGGCGTTCCTCCAAGCTGGCCGGCGGAGACATCGGCATTCTGTGCCGCAATAGCGGCCTGTACCTCGGTGGTGGTGAGGTTGAAGCTCGCCATGCGGTGGGGATCAAGCCAGATACGCATCGAATAGGGCTGCCCGAACACCTGGATGTTGCCGACACCGGGTACTCGGCTGAGCGGATCGAGGAGCTTCGAGTTGATGAAATCGTTCATCGCATATTCATCGACCCTGGAGTCATCCGAATAGACACCCACAACCATCAGGAACCCGGTGTCTCCCTTGGTGACCCTGATGCCCTGCTGCTGTACCTGCTGTGGCAGGTTCGACATGATCGACTGCAACTTGTTCTGCACCTGCACCTGGGCAATATCGGGGCTGGCTTCGGGTTCGAAGGTCACCGTAATGCTGACGTTGCCGTTCGAATCGCTCCCGGCGCTGAAGTAGCGGAGATGGTCGATGCCGGTGAGAGACTGTTCGATGACCTGCGTCACGCTGTTTTCAACCGCTTCGGCAGATGCTCCGGGATAGGAGGCGCTGATGTTGATGGTCGGCGCCGCGATGCGGGGATATTGCTCGACCGGCAGGGTATTGATGGCGATGATTCCGCCGAGCATGATGCAGATGGAGATGACCCAGGCAAAGACGGGACGCTCAATAAAAAATCCGGACATGGTATTGGTGCTTTGAAATGTATTGGATTATCTCGCCGGTACGGGTGGTCGTCCAGCTTCGACGGTTTTGACCGCCATGCCGGGCTGGATTTTCATGATGCCTTCGTACACGACCTTCTCGCCAGCTTTCAGTCCGCTGCTTACGAGCCACCGGTCACCGACAACCTCCGTAACGATGATCGGGCGTGGGTTTGCTTTGCCGTTCGCTCCCACAACCCAGACCGAAACCGAACCGTCCGCATTTCTGCTGACCGATTTTTGCGGCACAAGGATGGCACGCTCGTCTCTCCACTCTTCAAGACGTGCATGGACGAACATGCCGGGGAGGATTTCATGGCCGGGGTTGTTGAACAATATTCTCAACAGCACGGTACCTGTGCTCGGGTTGACCGTTACATCCGAGAACTTCAACGTACCGGGCTCTCCTTTGGGTTTTCCATCCACCAGAAGTTGGACAGGAGCGCTCCCTGCACCTGAATCGCCCGCCTGGCCCTGATGGCGCTGACGAATTTGCATCAACTCCGCGCTCGACCGGGAAACATCCACGTAGATCTGATCGAGCTGCTGCACCACAGCAAGGGGGCTCTGCTGATTGGCATTGACCAGAGCCCCCTCAGTTACCTTCGATTGGCCGATTCGCCCGGAAATCGGAGACATGACCCTGGTGTAGTCGAGGTTGATACCGGCTGCGGAAACTTCGGATCTGGCTATGGCGACATCTGCCCTGGCCTGGGCAAGGCTCGCTTTCGCATCGTCGAACTCCTGCCTGCTGACAGCACCGATTTTGACCAGCTCTTCGTACCGGCCTGCTTTGGCCTGGGCCGATTTTACGTTGGCCTCGGCTTTGCTGAGGTTGGCTTTTGCACTGTTACTGGCTGCCTTGTAGGTCGCGGGGTCAATCTGATAGAGTTGCTGACCCTGTTTAACAAGGCTTCCTTCCTCGAAGAAGCGCTTCGTAACAATACCGCTGACCTGTGGACGGATCTCGGCTATACGGAATGCAGAGGTACGGCCCGGAAGCTCTTTTGTCAATACCAGAGGTTCGGGTTTCATGGTCACAACACTGACCTCCGGTTTCATGCCCGAATCCTGAAGGTGGTCTGACGATCCCTTCGGCCACAGGTACCAGCCTGCAATCAGGGTGACAAGCAAGCCGGCGATGATATACGACCTTTTCATGATTGATAACTTATCCTTTTTGTGAATTTGGTGTGGTTGCCGGATGGCTTTCAGGATAACCGATATACATGTTCCGTATCTGTTCCAGGAACGGCAGACGCTCCTCGTCGCTTCTCTGGACAAGGCCGAACCACTCGTTGCAATTGAAGCCGATAAAGGCGAAATAGGCCATGCGGGCCGCTTCAGGCTTCGCTCCGTTATCCATGGCAAACAAGTCGCGTTCTATCCACTTCAGCATCCGCTGCCTGAGCGACTCTTCGCTCGACATGGACGATGTGATGGCCATGGCGACAGCGCGTTCCGTAGCATCCAGGGCACGCTCGGCCATTTTGATACGTGCGAAAAGTTCGGGGTGAGGGGTGTCGGCGCACTCGACGAGCAGCGACTGGATGCGTGCCGTATCGCGCTCAAACTGCCGGTCGATCAGAGCTTCGAGCAGAGCGGTCTTGGATTTATAGTCGTAGACCACCCTTGATTTGCTGATTCCTGCCTCCTGAGCCACGGCATCGATAGAGAGGCTGGATGCTCCATGCTTGACAACAACCCTCTCGATTGCGTCCAGTATTTCTGCGTCGGTGACTTTTTTCGGTCTTGACATAATGTATTATCCTTGACCGAATTTAAGTACGACCGTTCTTTTATGCAAATGTTTGCGCTGTCTTTTTTAGGGAATTTAAGTACGGGACAATTACGGGACGCACTGCAAGTGCCGGAGCTTTACCATAGCAAACATGTGCGTGGAAGAGTTTTAACCACGAAATGCTCGAAACCACACGAAAGAAGAGATTTATTCCGGTGAAATTGCAGAGATCGCAACAATTGGCAATCTTTCGTAAAAGCTTTAACATGGTGGAGTTGAGTCAGCAGGGTGGAGATTATTTCATGTAACACAACGGGGGTAAAGCGATGATTCCTGAGAAATTAACGGAAATATTAAAGCATGACGGAGTGGTTGCGATTGCAACACTTGGGCAGGACGGGCCTCACATGGTCAATACCTGGAACAGTTATATACGCATTACCGATGCTGAGCGCATTCTGATTCCTGTCGGTTATATGCAGCTTACGGAAGCGAACATTGCATTTAACAATAAGGTGCTGATTACACTCGGCAGCCGCAAGGTAACCGGAAATATGGGTCCCGGTGCAGGCTTTCTGATTAAAGGTACGGCGAGCATAGAGACCTCCGGGCCTGATTTTGAGGTCATCAAGGCAAAGTTTGCATGGGCACGTGCCGTCATGGCAGTAACGGCCAGCTCCATTGAGCAGACATTGTAGGATACCGCAATAAATCTCTTCTCCCTGCGCGGACGGAGCCCCGTCCGCCTCGTACTCAAACCGCTTACGACACTCTTGCCTTTTGTCAGGAATCCCTTTTTAAGTTGTTATTTGCGACAAAATCCCGGTTTTAAGATAAATAATGCGACAATTCGGACGGGAATATTGATACAGCGCTAAAAAATACGACAGTCGATAGTGCTCCATCCCTCTCATCCTCGATATTCATTCCAGCGGATCTCCCGGGAAAGAATAGCATCAGTTAAACAATAGATCCCTCACCCCGCGAGGGGGATTCGGGATGACAAGTTGCAAGTAGCGAGGTAAGATAGTGCTGAGGAGAAAGAAAGTTCTGAGTAGCGAGTTCTGAGTGCTGAGTTGAAGAGAAGAGGTTTGTCCACGAATTACACGAATTGTAGAAGAACAGAAGAGGGGGAAAGTTCGGTGTCATCCCGAACTGAAAGGAGGGATCTCCCCGGAATACTCAGCATCAGTTAAACAATAGATCCCTCACCCCGCAAGGGGGATTTGGGATGACAAGTTGCAAGTAGCGAGGAAAGATAGAGCTGAGGAGAAAGAAAGTTCTGAGTAGCGAGTTCTGATTGCTGAGTTGAAGAGAAGATTTTTTGACATGAAACACTCGAAATTACACGAAAGAGGAGAGAGAGTTGTTCGCTTATTGGGCTAAGCTTCGGTCGGTTTTTATAGTGGTTCATTAATTCGCCACATTTGGAGAGAAATAGCTATATTTATTCTTTATATCGTCAATGATTACGATATGTGATATAAGGAAAAGCGGAGATTTGTGATGAAGATTGAAGGCTTGTTGAGTGATGAGGCGATTCTGGGAGAGCTGGGCAAGCGATTGGCACAGCGGCGGCTGGAACTTCAACTTACCCAGGAGATGCTTGCGGAGCAGGCGGGAGTATCGAAGCGGACCGTGGAACGTGTCGAGGCTGGAGCTACGGCGCAGATGTCGACCATGATCCGGATTCTTCG
>JAAXXL010000042.1 GCA_013334485.1 Chlorobiaceae bacterium
CAAAAAATGAGAGCGATGAAGGCACAACCTACGCGCTCAATTACGACCGCCCTGAGAGTATCGGCCGGATGATGAATTTTTACGGGAACTTCGGGGTTCTTGTCAGGGCATATACCTATATCAGGATGCTTGGACCTGAAGGGGTTCGCAGGGTTTCTGAGAATGCCATCATCAATGCCAACTACCTGCTCAGCCTCCTGCTTGAGCGCTTTGATTTGCCTTTTCCGAAACCGGTCATGCATGAGTTCTGCCTCTCCGGAGACCGGCAGAAAAAAGAGCACGGTGTCAGAACACTTGATATGGCCAAACGACTCCTTGACTACGGCTTTCATGCCCCGACCATCTACTTCCCGCTTATTGTCAGTGAGGCACTCATGATCGAGCCGACAGAGACCGAGTCAAAAGAGACACTTGATATTTTTGCGAAAGCGCTGCTCAGCATTGCCGATGAAGCCGCAAACAATCCGGAACTGGTGCTTTCAGCACCTGTAACAACCCCGGTAAGACGGCTTGATGAAGCGATGGCATCAAGGCAATTGAATATATGCTGCTCGCTGTAAAATAAACTGAAGAAGGGTTCCGCTATTTCTTGTCGTGAGCGATATGAGGAGAAAGTAATAGCGAATCCCTTATGAAATAGAGATTTACCTAACAATTTGTACCGTAACAACTCATGCAGTTATATCATAAACTTCCGCCGGGATATGCCGATACTTCGATCGAAAGTTCTTGTACTCAACAGCAGTTACGAGCCATTAACTGTTTGTGACGCCCAAAAAGCGGTTCTTCTCCTTTTCGGCGGTAAAGCCGTTTCGGTTACCCATAATCCTGATCAGGTAATCCGCACGGTTTCCGCCAGCTTTCCCATGCCGAGCATCGTGCGGCTTACTGTTTTTGTGCGGGTTCCCTACAAAAGGATCATACTGAACCGCAAAAACATTCTTCTCAGAGACGCTTACCAGTGTCAGTATTGCGGGAAAACAGAGCCGCCCCTGACTATTGATCATGTTGTTCCCCGCTCCAAAGGGGGGGAGGATTCATGGGAAAACCTCATTACCGCCTGCCGAAAGTGCAATACAAAAAAGGGAGATAAAACCCCGAGAGAGGCTGGCATGCAACCGCTGAAACAGCCGATCCGTCCCAGCAGCCTGATGTTCATGCAGCAGGTTACTGCTACGGTTTCCGATGACTGGAAGCCATATCTCTATATGAGCTGATTTCACACAACACTCTTTGTTAAACCCGTCTGCTGATGCCCCCCGTTTGTCCCGAACTGCTGCTCCCGCCCTGGACTGGTGAGTATTCAGAGTTTGACTCATGCTCACTCCATTCTGACCATGACCGGATGCAGTTTACCATAGAACTTGCCCGGAAAAACATCATGCATAAAACCGGTGGACCTTTCGGCGCGGCAGTGTTTGAGCGTAACTCCGGCAATCTTGCCTCAATCGGGGTAAATCTTGTTCTACGGAGCGGCTGCTCCCATAATCACGCCGAGATGGTCGCCATCGCCATTGCCCAGCATCGCCTCAACTCCTACACCCTTTACCGGAGCGGGTATCCGCAGTACGAGCTTGTCACCTCCTGCGAACCCTGTGCGATGTGTTTTGGCGCAATCATCTGGTCGGGTATCACACGCCTGGTATGCGGAGCATCATCCGCCGATGCAACTGCTGCTGGTTTCGATGAAGGCCCGAAACCTGCGAATTGGATTGAAGAGCTGGAAAAAAGAGGAATAGAAGTGGTAACCGGGGTTAGCCGCAATGATGCGAAAATGGTTTTTCAGCACTATCTGGATAGCTGCGGTGTTATCTATAACGAACATCCTCTGACAATAACAGGTTGAAGAAAAGCATATTGTCACGATTTTTTTTACTTTTCATACATCAGGGCACCTCTTCACCGACAACCGAACCGAATGAAAAAACAATCAGGCTTGCTACTGCCTCTCTTTCTTGTTCCCCTGCTCTTTCTGATGAATAGCTTCCCTGCTTTTGCGAAGTCAAAACCGGGTCGTGAAGCGTGGCATGCCCAACAGATTTTCAGCCGTAAGGATTCCGCGATCGAAACCGCACTGCTGAACATGAGCCTCTCTGAAAAGGTCGGACAGATGCTTATTGCTCAATCGGATGGTCAGTATAACCGTAAAGATGATAAAGCCTACCAGTTGTTAAGCCGGCTTGTGCAGGAAGGCAAGGTAGGCGGCATCATGTTTCTCAAGGGGAATACCTTCGGCAGCAGCATGCTTGCCAACCATTTTCAGGCCATTGCTCCGCGCCCACTCCTTTTGAGCGCTGATATGGAGAGAGGGTTGGCCATGAGACTCTCCGGAGCAACAGAATTCCTTCCGAACATGGCGATTGCTGCCACCCGTGATGCGAAACTTGCCTCAGCGATGGCTGAAGCTATTGCCCTTGAAGCCAGATCGGTCGGTCTTCACCAGAACTACGCGCCAACTGTTGATTTGAATATCAACCCCTTGAATCCGGTTATCAATACCCGCTCATTCGGTGATAATGTACCACTTGCTATAACCATGGCCAATGCCGTCATCGAAGGGTTGCAGTCGCACGGAGTGATTGCAACCGTTAAACATTTTCCAGGACACGGGGATGTTACGGTTGACAGTCATCTCTCACTGCCGGTGCTTGAGGCTGACCGTCAGCGGCTTGACAGCTATGAACTTAAACCCTTTCGCTCTGCTATTGAACACGGTGTTATCAGTGTTATGACAGGGCATCTGGCGGTACCAAAACTGACAGGTACCATGGAGCCTGCATCGGTTTCCAAAGCAATTGTAACCGATCTGCTTCGAAAAGAGCTTGGCTTTCAGGGTCTTATCATCACCGATGCCCTGAACATGAAAGCACTCTATAATGGCCAGAACCTCCCCGAAATATCGGTTAAAGCCGTCCTTGCCGGTAATGACCTGCTCCTCTTCTCTCCTGACCCTGAACTGGCTCACAGCTCCATTGTCAAAGCTGTAGAAGAGGGCGTAATCAGCAGAGAACAAATTGATGCTTCTGTCCGCCGGATTCTCCAGGTGAAATTGTGGCTTCGACTTGCAGAGAGAAAGCTGGTCAATCTGAACCGGGTCAACGAGGAGTCAAGTCCCGAATTCCACCGTGCGCTTGCAAAAAAAATTGCGGCCCGCTCCATAACCGTGGTAAAGGATGCTAACCACTACCTCCCCCTTAAGGCAGCCGCCCCTGCCGAGCAGATGGTTAACATCATTCTGCAGGACAAAAAGGAGAGTGAAACCGCAACGGAGTACTGCAAGAACATGGATCGTTACTACAAGGTAACCCATGTCAGGATTGATCCCGGTACTGACTCTCTGGCCATGGCACATACACTGGAACTTGCGGGCAAGGCTTCTGCAGTGATTATCACCTCGTATGTACAGATCCACTCTGGATCCGGGACACTAAAACTCACCGAAAAACAGCAGCAGTTCATACACGATCTCGCGGCAAGAGTACCAAAAGAGAGGCCGCTGATTCTTGTTTCGCTGGGAACACCTTACCTGATCAACTATTTCCCTGAAATTACCACCTACCTCTGCACCTACTCATCGAGCGCTGTAAGTGAGGAGAATGTTATAGATGTACTGAGAGGAGCACTTGAACCTCACGGCGTTATACCCGTTACCCTTCAGGGTGCTACTTCTGCATCACCTGCTATCATTAACCACTGATCCGTTTTATACGATGACCAAAACCGTTCGGGACGAATCGACCGCCAGTGCCTACTGGGCCGCCGTTAATACCTTCTGTGCACTCAAAGATGTCCATGTGATTGCCGATGCACCGGTTGGCTGCTACAACCTTGTCGGAGTTGCGGTAATGGACTACACCGATGCGGTACCCTACCTTGAAAACCTGACCCCGACCAGCCTGACCGAAAAGGAGATCGCCTCTTCAGGAAGCTCTGAAGTTGTCTGTGAGACCATAGAAAAACTCCAGGTACCGGGACGGCAGTTGATTCTGGTCTCAAGCGCGGAGAGCGAAATGATCGGCAGTGATCATGAGAAGATGCTCATGATGAAATATCCCGATATCCGTTTTTTCCCCTCAAACTCCCTTGGTGAAAATGAGTGGCAGGGTCGTGACCGTGCCCTTCGCTGGCTTTATGAACAGTTTGACGACAAGAAACCGGCAAGCATCAAAAAGGGCACCGTAAGCATTATCGGCCCTACATACGGATGCTTCAACAGCCCGTCGGATCTGGCTGAACTGAAACGGTTGATTGAGGGTGTTGGAGGCAGGATTGCACACATCTATCCTTTTGAAAGCTCCCTGCATGATATTGCTTCGCTGAAAAATTCCGACATCATTGTGCAGATGTACCATGAGTTTGGAAGTGAACTTGCCGGAGTGGTTGGCCGACCGGTTTTGCATGCTCCATTCGGTATGAGAGAGACAGAAGAGTTTATTCTCAAAATGGGCAAGCTGCTCAACAGGGAAGATGAGGCCGCAGCGTTCATGAAAGAGGAAAAACGTACCATACTGAAACCGCTCTGGGATCTCTGGCGAGGCCCACAGGCGGAGTGGTTTCCGACCATACGCTTTGGAGTGATTGCTGCCGAAAGCTATGCCAGGGGCATTAAAACCTTTTTGCAGGAGGAGATGGGGATGCAGTGCCTCTTCTCTCATGTCTCGGCAGAAGCCGACAATACGGCAGTCCGGAGTGAAGTTCAGCAAAAACAGCCCCAGTTCCTCTTTGGAAGGATTGTTGATAAAATCTATCTGGCCGAAATTGATTCCAAAACACGGTTTATTCCTGCCGGCTTTCCCGGTCCGATTGTCCGCCGCTCACTTGGCACGCCCTTTATGGGTCACAGCGGAATGATTTATCTCTTGCAGGAGATTGTCAATGCACTTTACGACATGCTCTTCAACTTCCTGCCGATCAACCGCCAATCAGCGTCAGGCGCTACGCCCGCAGTAAAGGTTGCATGGAGCAGTGATGCAAATGCTATACTGAACGAAATGGTCAAAAAGGCTCCGTTTATAAGCCAGATCTCTTTTGGACGGGAGCTGAAACGCAAAGCAGAGATCATTGCACTTAACCAGGGCAGAGAGAGCGTCACCCCTGAAATACTGCAAATGATCAAGTGATTTGGAATTTTTTAATTTTATTTGTATCGTCTTAGTCCACATTCCGGACCCGGGGTTACAGCATTAGGGGGTCACGATGCAACTTGCAGTGACAACCAATACTGGGCAGCCCCCCCGACCGGGTATTACTAACAAGAAGAGGCTGTATTGATTTTTCCTGCGAAGCAACCGTAACCGTTTGATTTCGCATGGAATAAAACGACAGGAAACAGAATGTCTGACAATCAGGAACAACTGGCAATGATAGCCATTACCCTGCCGGACGGGACGGTAAAATCGTTCCCTTCAGGAAGCACCGGTTTTGATATTGCGCTCTCCATAGGCAGAAAGCTTGCGCAGGATGCGCTGGCTCTCAAGGTTAACGACACCCTTGTTGATCTCGAAACGCCGTTACATGCAGATTCCCGCTTATCCATTATCACCTTTGACTCACCGGAAGGGAAAGATATCTTCTGGCACAGCTCAAGTCATCTCATGGCACAGGCCATAGAAGAGCTTTTTGCGGGCAGCAAATTTGGCGCAGGCCCCTCAATAGAGCAGGGTTTTTACTATGATGTGGCTTCAGAACACCGCTTCCGCGAGGAAGATCTCCGCCTGATCGAACAGAAAATGCTGGAAATCAGCAAGCGCGACAGCAAAATCCGGAGAGAAGATCTCTCCCGCAGTGCGGCCATAGACTTCTTCAAAAACAAAAGAAACGATCCATACAAGGTTGAAATCCTTGAAGATACCCTGAAGGATGTCGATACCGTATCGCTCTACCACCAGGACGACTTCACCGATCTCTGCACCGGCCCGCACTTGCCAACCACGTCGAAAGTAAAAGCGGTACTGTTGACCAACATCTCATCCTCCTACTGGCGGGGAGATTCGTCAAGAGAGCAGATGCAGCGCATATACGGCATCACCTTCCCATCCGAGAAACAGCTTAAAGAGTACGTAACACTGCTTGAAGAGGCAAAGCGCAGGGATCATCGAAAACTCGGTACCGAACTGGAGCTTTTCATGCTCTCGCCGGAAGTTGGAAGCGGGCTTCCAATCTGGCTTCCAAAAGGTGCAATCATTCGCAATGAGCTTGAATCCTTTTTAAAAGAGGAGCAGCGTAAACGGGGATACCTCCCTGTCTACACTCCGCATATCGGAAATATCGAGCTCTACAAGCGTTCAGGTCACTATCCCTATTACAGCGACTCACAGTTTCCTCCGCTGACCTATCACGATGAAGAGGGGCGCAAGGAGCAGTATCTTCTTAAACCGATGAACTGCCCGCACCACCACCTCATCTACAGCTCAAAGATGCGCAGTTACCGCGACCTGCCAATCCGTCTGACGGAGTTCGGTACGGTCTACCGCCACGAGCAGTCAGGTGAGCTTAACGGGCTTGTCCGTGCGAGAGGATTCACCCAGGATGATTCACACATCTACTGTCGTCCCGACCAGCTTGTTGACGAAATCTGCAGCGCAATAGAGTTGACCCAGTTTGTGTTTGGAACACTCGGGTTCAATGATGTGCAGACACGCCTCTCCATGCATGATCCGGCAAACCAGTCGAAATATGGCGGAACACCCGAGGTATGGGAGCAGGCGGAAAAGGATGTCAAAGAGGCTGCCGACCGTATGGGTATAGAGTACTTTATCGGAATCGGTGAAGCGAGCTTCTACGGCCCCAAAATTGACTTTATTGTGCGTGACGCACTTGGAAGAAAATGGCAGCTCGGAACGGTGCAGGTTGACTATGTCATGCCTGAACGGTTCGATCTCTCCTATATCGGCAGTGACAGCCAGAAACACCGGCCTGTCGTCATTCACCGTGCACCGTTCGGATCCATGGAGCGCTTTATCGGCGTGCTTATCGAGCATACCGCAGGTAATTTCCCGCTCTGGCTTGCTCCGGTACAGGCTGTTGTACTGCCTATTGCTGAAGATGTTCATGACTACGCAAAAAGTGTTCAGCAGACGCTCTTTGCAGCAGGCATTCGGGTCGAACTTGATACAAGAAATGAGAAGATCGGCAAAAAAATACGTGAAGCTGAACTTGCAAAGGTTCCCTGTATGATCGTTATAGGACAGAAAGAACAGGAGAGCGGCGAAGTATCGCTGCGCCGCCATCGCATTGGTGATGAAGGCCGATTCAGCATAAGCGGACTGACCGAAAAACTCCTGAAAGAGATTACCGCCAGAACCTGATTATCCAAACCAAACCTGAACGAATGAAGAAACAGAAGGTTACGACTCAAAAGCCGAAACTTACCTATCGGGTCAATGAACAAATCCGTGTGCCGGAAGTCAGGATTATTTTTCCTGACGGAACACAGCAGGTGATGAAAACCATCGATGCTAAGCGGGTTGCCGAAGAGCGGAATCAGGATCTTATTGAGGTGCAGCCAAATGCCGTTCCCCCGGTCTGCAAATTCGACAACCTCGGGAAGCTGTTGTACAAGATGGACAAGCGGGACAAGGATCTGAAGAAAAAACAGAAAACCACGACTCTCAAAGAGCTGCGGTTTCATCCGAACACCGACAAGCATGATTTTGATTTCAAATCAGCCCATCTTGAAGAGTTTCTCCGCAAGGGAAACCGTGTAAGGGCAACGATTGTCTTTTTGGGTAGATCAATCATCTATAAAGACAAGGGACTTGAACTCGCAGAACGGTTGACTGAACGCCTCAGCGTTGTCAGTACCCGTGACGGCGATCCTAAATTTGAGGGCAAAAAACTCTTTGTCTATTTCGAACCGGACAAAAAGAAAATCGATGCCTACGACCGTATCAGGGCAAAAACAAATCAGCCACCCGCAGCGCCACTTGCGCCGTTGTCGGAAGCGGATTTGATAGAAGAGACTGAAGAGTAATCAAAAGAATATTGCGCAATTTTTATACAAAAATAATAAAGGACGATCATGCCTAAAATGAAATCACACCGCGGAGCATGCAAACGGTTCAAAGCTACCGCATCCGGAAAGATCAAACGTGAAAGAATGAACGGATCGCACAACCTGGAAAAGAAGAACAGAAAGCGTTCACGCCGCCTGCACCAGTCTACCCTGCTTGATTCTGCCAAAGCAAAGCAGATCAAACGGATGATCCTTGCATAAATTTTCAACCTTAACTTTACACAACAATGCCTAAAGCAAATAATGCCGTAGCCTCAAGGGCCCGGAGAAAAAGAGTTTTAAAGAAGGCCAAGGGATTCTGGGGATCACGTGGCAATATTCTGACCGTCGTCAAGCATGCCGTAGACAAAGCCGAACAGTACGCATACCGTGACCGCCGTGCAAAGAAGCGCAACTTTCGTGCACTCTGGATCATGCGCATCAATGCTGCCGCACGCCTGAATGGAACGACCTACTCAAGACTGGTCAATGCCATGCTGAAGAAGAATGTCGAAATTGATCGCAAGGCACTTGCAGAAATCGCAGTCAAAGATCCTGCTGCCTTCACTCAGATTGTTAAAGCAGTTATCGAATAAGATTTATTCCGGTATTAATGGAAAACACCATTCGCAGTTTACAGCAGGAGATCACTGATTTTGAAATCAGCTCTCATGCAGACCTTGAAGCTTTCCGCCTTAAATATACGGTTCGAAAAGGGCTCATCGCAGCTCTTTTCGGCCAGCTCAAAAGTGTAGAGGCTGCTGAAAAACCGCGAATCGGGCTATTGCTTAACCACCTCAAACAAACGGCTGACAGCCGTGTAGATGAGGCTGAAGCGGCACTTTCATCAAACGAAAGTGAGAGAGGAAAACTGATTGACCTGACACTACCGGGGAGACGATACTTCACCGGCAGTGAACATCCCGTTCAGAAAGTGCTGGGAGAGATGAAGCAGATTTTTTCGGCCATGGGTTTCAGCATTGCAACCGGCCCGGAGCTTGAACTTGACCGGTACAACTTCGATCTGCTGAACTTTCCGCCCGATCACCCTGCCCGCGACATGCAGGACACCTTTTTTGTGACCAGCGGGAACCCCGACAGTGACGTGCTTCTCAGAACACATACCTCACCCGTACAGGTCAGGGTCATGCTCGACCGTGAACCACCAATACGGGTAATATGCCCAGGAAAAGTATACAGAAACGAGGCGATAAGCTCTCGAAGCTACTGCGTTTTCCATCAGCTCGAAGGGCTCTACATCGATAAAAAGGTGACCTTTGCGGACCTGAAGGCAACAATCTACTCCTTCGCCAGGCAGATGTTCGGCACCGACGTTAAACTCCGGTTTCGTCCAAGCTTTTTCCCCTTTACTGAACCTTCAGCCGAAGTGGACGTTACCTGCTACCTCTGCGGTGGCAAGGGATGCCGCGTTTGTAAAAAATCAGGCTGGCTTGAAATCATGGGGTGCGGGATGGTACATCCAAACGTTCTGCGCAACTGTGGCATCGATCCTGAAACATGGTCAGGCTACGCCTTCGGAATGGGTGTAGACAGAACGGTACTCCTTCGCTATAAGATTGACGATATCCGGCTGCTGTTCGAGAACGATTTGCGGATGCTGAAGCAGTTCCCTGCGTAGTTATAACGCTGCTCACTTGAACCACAAGAGATCATCAAATTGATCAAGCGGTGTGGGTATCTCTGATTGTGATGTTATACCGGTAAAGGTAACCGATGTGTCTATGGTTCCGTCACCATTCAAGTCGGCATGCATCGTAAGCCCCTTGAAATTGGTTACTCCATCCTGCTGCCACAGCAGGATCTTGCTTGTTCCCGGCCTCCATCCCCATACCGAAAGTTCCTCTCCTGCCGTCCAGTCCGTAATTGTCGACCAGGTTGTGCCTCCGCCCCGGCCATCAGAGAAAAAAATATCAGTTCCGGCACCTCCTGTAAGAAAGTTCGAACCAAGACCACCATCAACAACATCATTTCCCGCACCGGCATTAACCGCGTCATCACCCTCAAGAACATTGGTAAAGTCATTGTACTCCGTGCTCTGCAATACCTCACCAGCCGTCGAGCCAAGAAGCTGAAAATGTATGCCCTGCCCTCCGGAAGCTGTTGCCGGACCAGTGTACCGAGCCGGCGTAACATTGAGACCGTCATGAGTCATGGAGGTCAGCGGTGGAGGCGTGGAGGTGAAGTGGTAAGTGGCCGCCTGCAGGTAGCTGTTCCCTGCATAATCCTTGACCGCACCTGAAGCCAGCGTGGTAAAATAGTCTGTACCAAGGACCAGATTGCTTGCCGGATTGATGGTGAGTGTGGTGCCGGAAAAAGCAAGATTGGTACTTGTTGCAGCGTTATAGCTTTCGACAACCGTTCCGGTTACCGATCCTGCATGGAGTTCAACGAGACCTGCGCCTCTCTGGATCGATTCGCTGAAGGTCAGCACGATGTTGCTTGTAATGGCTATATCAGTTGCTGCATCAGTTGGAGAGAGAGAAGAGAGTGTCGGGGCGGCAGTATCATTCACTGCCGAGAAAGAGAGCGTGCTGTCACTGAATTGAAGCGACTCAACATTGACAAGGGTGTCTGTGCCGTCAGAACCGGTATTATCTTTGACAGAAAGGCCGTTGACCTCCGAGACAATCGTATAGTTAGCCTGCTGGCCGGTAAAGATCACCTTGTCACTACCGGTCCCGCCATCAATATAGTCGCTGCCTGAGCCGACACTGAAGGTATCACTTCCTGCTCCCCCGTAGAGCCTGTTACCGGAGCTGTTGCAATAAAAACTGTCGTTACCAGTTCCACCCTTTGCAATTTCAATAGTGACACCGAAAGCAATGCCAAGATTGGTCGTGCCATCATAGAGATTGCTTCCAGTCAAGCTGTTGGTGTAGCGAACAGATGAGTAGTGGCCTGCATTCAGATCTACAGTACAATCGGTGCTGAAGTTTGAAATATCAATAGTATCTGTTCCACCTGCATCCCAAATGCTTTTGTAAAAGGGAACAGAGGGATCAAAGGTGTAGGTGGTGTCTCCGCTCTGATAGCTGTTGTTTGCTCCGTAAAGATACTGGATAGCCGCAATGTCATAGACCATCGGAGTTTCAGGAACGACCGTGCTGCCTGGCCACACTTGATGCCAGTTGTTATAGGACATCACAGTATAATTCCTGAAATCAAGTTCTGCGGGTAAGATTGGGTACACATCTTTAGAACTATATATTCCTGGATGCTTCAGCCCGAGTCCATGGCCGATTTCATGAACAAGCGAATAGTAGTTGTAGGAGCTCACAGCCCAGGAGCTGCCGTTACTGTTATAGTCTTTATTGATCCAGACATCGGATGCACTTGGCGCACTGCTTGGATAGTAACTCCAGCCCCATCCGGTAACGTCCGAAGAAAAGGCAAAACGAAAGTCTCCGACAGTGGAAGAGGTATCGGAGACCTGGGTAAAGGTGAGATTGGCCACATTGGCCCAGGTTTGCAGCGCACTGCTGGTTGCAGCGACCTGGGTATCATTCAGCCCAAAATGGTAGGTCGCCTGATGTTCAGCAGTGGAGCTGTAGTAGGAAGCCCAATAAGCGGATGCTCCGCCATACCAGGGAAAGCTGTAGGTCAGCGCCAATGCCGAACCGGAACCGGCAAGCCATTTATGAAGATCTTCATTCAGCAACGGATCGATCGTGGTCACGTTACTCAAGGAAAACGTCGCGATTTCTGAAGATTTAAAATACGTCGGCATAATCAGATAGTCTTATAGCTTTCCAGTTCCTGCTCAATCCCGGGCAGTTATCACGTGCGTGCAGGAGCGTTACCATGCTCTCCATTCAAACATAAACAACATATCCCTGTTAAAATAGCAAATAAAAGCCCCCAATAGCCTGCTCAAAAGGCCCATCTTTTTATCCGTTTTAACCGCTCTCGATGCTTCATTCGGCAAAAAAAAGCCGGGGATAAAGAGCCCTCTTGCTCTTGAGCGCAAAATTCCGTATAACTTACATCCCTGTTGATTATCTTCATGCTATGGCTGACGCAGGGTAACGTTGATGATGTATATATTTTAGCTGCTTCAACTCCCGACGCATGACTGGCAACCGGACATGCCGTGAGCTTATTATAAAAGGAGTATGTTTCCACTCTTCACGATAACGGAGACGCTTCTCATAATCTTATTATTTACCTGACGGCACACACCGTCCCCTCTCAAAAGTTATGCTTGATTTTTCAGAGTTATCACATTGTCCACAACCACTGAAGCTTGAACAGCCCTGGTCCTGGGCTGGTCACATCCCTTTTGCAATGTGGCTGACAAAGCTCTGCCGGCCAGAGAGACTCGTTGAACTGGGAACCCACTTCGGCCACTCCTATTTCTCTTTCTGCCAGAGTGCCCTGCACTACAACACCGGCACAAAATGCTTTGCGGTAGACACATGGCAGGGCGATCACCATGCCGGGTATTACGGAGAGAGTATCTTTAACGATGTCTCGCGCCACAACAAGGCGCATTATCGGGAGTTTTCAACACTCCTGCGCGAGACCTTTGACGAGGCGCTTTGCCGTTTCAACGATGGATCAATAGATCTGCTTCATATTGATGGTCTGCATACCTATGATGCCGTAAAACACGATTTCACCTCCTGGCTTCCCAAGATGTCGGTTCGAGGGATTGTCCTCTTTCATGATACGGCAGTCAAAAAAGATGACTTCGGTGTCTGGCAGTTCTGGGAAGAGCTCTCAGCGATCTACCCCGCCATCGCCTTTGACCACTCATATGGCCTGGGCATGGTTGTTGTCGGAGAGTCTCCTGATGCTCCAGTCAAAGAGCTGCTTGAGGCGTGGAAGAACCCGATGCAACGCTCGCTCATCAAGACACTCTTTTCCGAAGCAGGGCGCCGTACCGAGTTACAGACGGAAAACCTGGGCAAGGATCAGTATATCGTCTCACTCCATAATATTGTCATCGAACGCGATGCATCAATCATCGAGCGAGACAGCATGATCATTGAACGCGATGCCTTAATCGTCGAACGCAACAACATGATTACCGAGCGCGATGCATCAATCATTGAGCGCGACAACATGATCATTGAACGCGATGCATCAATCGTTGAGCGCGACAACATGATCATTGAGCGCGATACGCAATTGAGAAAAATCACCGGATCGAGTAGCTGGAGAATGACAAAACCGATTCGGAAGATCTCGAATTCCGTTCGCAAACGTGGCAGAAAACTGCGAAAACTGCTCTTCAAACAGCAGGATACCATTCCCGCGGCAACCACTGCAATCACCCCTAATGAGTCGGATTATCAGCAATGGATTGAGCGGTTCGAGTCGCTCAACGAGGAGCAGCTCCGCCTCATTGACCTTGAGATCCGGCAAATGGAGCACCCGCCACTCATTTCAATCATTATGCCGGTCTACAACCCCACATTACCGTTTCTCGATGAAGCGATCATGTCGGTCAGAAACCAGAGTTATCCCCGCTGGGAGCTCTGCATTGCCGATGACTGCTCACCCGATCCCGAGGTCAGAACACTTATTGAACGCCATATGCATGAAGATGAGCGAATCAAGACAGTCTTCAGAAAAGTGAATGGCCATATTTCCGAAGCGAGCAACTCGGCTCTTGAAATTGCTGTCGGGGAGTACATCGCCCTGCTCGACCATGACGATATCCTCCATCCGCAGGCGCTCTACTGGAATGCAAAAGAGATCATCGAGCACCCTGACGCCGCTCTTATCTATTCAGATGAAGACAAAATTGATGAGTCAGGAAGAAGAAGTGGCCCCTATTTTAAAAGTGATTACAATTATGATCTCTTTTTATGCCAGAACATGATCTCTCATTTCGGGATCTACCACACACCGTTAATCAAAACAATCGGCGGATTTCGCAAAGGTCTGGAAGGCTCGCAGGATTATGACCTTGCCCTGAGAGCCGTTGAACGGCTAAAGCCGGATCAGATTCGCCATATTCCCAGAGTGCTCTACCATTGGAGAATTCATGAACAGAGCACCGCTTCCGGCATCAAAGCCAAACCGTATGCCCGCACTGCCGCATTCACGGCTGTAGAACAGCATCTTGAACGATGCGCCATCAACGCGACCATTGAAGATGCTCCTGAAGCGCTTATTTTCAACCGTGTTCGATATGCAGTACCCTCTCCCCAGCCGCTTGTAGAGATTATTATTTCCCTTCATTCCGGAGAGAACCGGCTGAACAGATGTATTCATTCCATTATCACCAAAACGCTCTATACCAATTACCGGGTCACCATTCTTGAAACCGGACAAAATGAACAGCAAACCATAAAACTCAGCAGGGAAGCCCGGAGCAGTGGCAGGATAAAGATCGTCCGGGATGACAAAAGACCATTCAACTACTCAGACATCTGCAATCGTGCCGTCAAGGCATCTGCTGCTGATATAATCTGCCTGATGAGCAGTGAGATAGAAGTCATCTCCCCGGAGTGGCTTGACGAGATGGTGGGCCATGCCGTGCAGCCGGGGGTAGGCGCCGTTGGTGCCCGCCTATGGTTCCCAGACAATAAGCTCCAGCATGGCGGTATAGTGCTTGGCTCAACTAATGTAGCCACTCACGTTCACCAGCATCTGCCAAAAGGATATACCGGGTATTTTGCCCGTGCCTGCCTACAGCAAACCTTTTCCGCCGTATCCGGGGCCTGCATGCTCCTCGGCAGAAAAGTATACGATGAGGTCGGAGGGTTCAATGAGGACGAACTTTCGGCAGCTTATCAGGATATTGACCTCTGCCTGAAACTGAGGGAAAAAGGGCTGAGAACTGTCTGGACTCCCTATGCAGAAATGATCTATCATGAGCCGGTAAGTCAGCGCGATAACAACGCACATCCACTCTCCACAGAGCGGGCATACATGCAAAAACGGTGGGCGGCTATTATCGGGGATGATCCAGCATACAGCAGAAACCTCTCCTTAACCAGCCAGGATTGCAGTTATGCCTGGCCGCCAAGAGTCAACGGGTAACCGCTCAAATCAATTGTTATCACTATGCTATCTATTTTTAAACAGAACAATGAACAGATACTGCTTGAAAAGCTCTCACTCCTTGATGACTCCCTACTGAAAATCGATCGACAGGTCAACTGGCGTTTTGTTGATACCTTTCTTGACCGGCTTATTGACGCGCTCAAGGAGAGCGACAACCAAAACAGCGGGAAAACTGTTACCTCGACGTTAACCGCCAGGTTACCTGTCGTGAAGCGCCTTGGAGAGAGGAAACAGAGAATCTTCAGGCGCTACTGCGTGATGATGCTGAAGCTCCTTATTCTGCAGCGACTCTATGAGCTTACTGACGAAGGGATGGAATATGAGATTACTGAACGGCTCAGCTTCAGGAACTTTCTGGGTATACAATCCTCATCAAAAATCCCCGGAAGCGCCACCATCAGGAGATTTCGCGAAGCGATGATTGCTCTTGATCTCCTCGATGAACTCTTCAGTACATTCAACTGCGAACTCACACAACAGGGGATTTTTGTCAGAACAGGGAAAATCATCGAAATCCGGTTAACCGATACAGATGTAAAGGAAGCAGGTGAAAAATTTTCGTTTCAGGATTCAAAACTGGCACATTTTCTCCTTGACGGGCTCAGAGGCATAGAGATCGGCGGGAGCGCCCATAACTCCTTCCATCTCAAGCACTGCCTTAATGTGGACTATTGTGGAGATGAAGATACCATTTTCAAAAAGGCGGAAATTGATCTGTGCGGTTCAGCAATGGGCATTGACATTGTTTCTGAAGGAGATGACCTTCCGTTCAGGGATAACACCCTTGACTATGTTATCAGTTCACATGTAATTGAGCACTATTTTGATCCGATCAAAGCCATGAAAGAGTGGTACCGGATCATCAAACCGGGCGGATATATCTTTACCATAGCTCCGCATATCGACCGTGTACCTGATGAGCATCGCACATCGGTCACGCCACTCGACATTATGATTGAACGGCATCGCACCGGCATCCGCACTGAAGAAGATGACACCTTGGCCGGTGGCGCCCGTGGCCATCACTCGGTATTCAATCTTGAAAATTTTCTTGAGCTTTGCAACCACTTGCAGTATAACGTAGTGGCGACTGAAGACCCGGATAAAAAAGTTGGTAACGGATTCACCGTAGTGATCCGGAAATAAAAAATGATCGGCAGTGATGCACCCTGTCAACCAAGGATACATCACTGCCGATCAGAAAAGAACAAGAAGCTTTTTTTCAAGCAACTCGTTTACTCAAAACCCGGTTAGCGGAACCACAACACTCCTGCAAATTCACCCGGTGTAGGTATCTGTGACTGTGATGTTATACCGGTAAAGGTGACTGAGGTGTCGATAGAGCCATTACCATCAATATCAGCATGCATCGTCAATCCCTTATATCCGACAGCTCCATCCTGCTGCCAGAGCAAAATCTGGCTTGTACCGGGGGTCCATCCCCAAACCGAGAGTTCCTCTCCTGCAGTCCAGTCCGTAATCGTTGACCATGTAATAGTGCCCGCAGCCCTGCCATCAGAGAAGAAAATATCCGTGCCTGCACCTCCGGTAAGAAAGTTCGAACCAAGACCACCATCAATAACATCATTGCCCGCCCCGGAATCGACTGCATCATCAGCTTCAAGAACATTGATAAAATCGTTGTGCGCTGTTCCGACTACGACATCACCGGTAGCATTTCCCAAAAGCTGGAAATGTAGAGCCTGCTTGCCAGCGGCAGTTGTACCTGTTGGGACACCTGTCGTCGTGGTGTATACTGTAGGATTGACACTCACTCCGTGATTCGTCATCGGCGTCATAGCCGGATCGGACGAAGTGGTAAAACTGTATGTACCACTCTGCGTAAAACTGTTGCCTGCACTATCCTTTACCGAGCCTGTTGCTATAGTACCAAAGTAAGAAGTGCCATTCAAAAGATCGTTCGTCGGATCGATCGTAAGCGTACTGCCGGAGAAAGTCAATCTTGTGCTTGTTGCAGCATTAAAGCTCTCTACCACCGGGCCTGTTGCCGATCCTGAATGAAGCTCGATGAGCCCTGTACCCTTCTGTATCGTTTCGCTGAAGGTAAGCTCGATGTTTGGAAAGAGCGCAATACCTGTCGCTGCATTCGCAGGACTGGCCGATAAAACAGTTGGTGCCGTGGTATCCGCAGGGACGTAAGAGAGCTGTACGGTTTTATCATAGAATACGAGCGATTCTACACTGGTCAGATTGAAGGTAAGACTGGTACCGCCACTGCTCGCGCCCGAGACGGCAATCATGCCGTTCGCATCAACAGTGCCGATAGTAAACCCGGTACTTACAAACGGTGTATTGTAGGATGTTTTACCGTTATTGTTGAGGTAAAACGTGTCATTGCCGGCAAGACCGTTAATGTTATAGATAGTGCCGCTTCTCGGCTGACCCCAGGTACTTAAACTGAACGTATCTGCACCGGTTGTTGCGTTTGTTGCTGTATTTGTCGCCATAGTTTCTCCTTTTGTTAAGAAAATATTTGTTTACTGCTTCATCTGTTCCTGACCTGACCATACTGCACCTGACGGTGCTTTCTCCTTACAAAACCCATACACATAAAGAGATCCGCCACAACACTCATCTGCTGTATCAGTATCCTCTTTCGAATCAAGGGCACTTTACAATAATAACACGTCGTGCCCTCTAATGGTTCCGGAAATGTTACCGCACCTCCCTCTCGTTTGATACGAAGAGGGAGGTGGCAATATCCGGAAGTTAAAACTCCCGCGAAACACCGAGTTGTATAAATCTCGCAGTGAACGGAGCAAGAGCGGTGTCCCCGCCGCCAGTGATCGCCCATCCGGCACGCTGTTCATAGTTTTCAAATTTGGCATCAACAAGCCACTCCTTGGCTATCCTCTTCTCAACCTTGATACCAAGTGTTAAGGCGCCGTAGGCTGAAAGGCGCTGGTCAAGAGAGTAATGAGCCGGCAGAATAGCTCCCGGAAGCGGATAATCAGGCAAATAAAAATCTGATGCCGTCTGGGAAGAGAAGCGCGCTGACGGAATTATCGTCCAATCACCAGCCACTGGCTGAACATACTCAAGACCAACGGTATGAGCCCTCACGCCAAAGGTATCGGTGTAAAACCGGTATGACAACCTGCTTGTACCATCAGTTCCATCGAAATGGTGGTTCCAGCGAGTCATAACTGTTTTGCTCTCCTTTTTATCGGGGCGCTGGTCAAATAACTTGTAGGGATCATTGAAATAGCCATGCCCAATCGAATAACCAAGATTCAACTGAACAATGTCGGTCTTGGTCAGAACCTTCGTCACACCAACCAGGCCTGCAACAACCCTTTTACTGTAAAGGGTACCAACCTCGTTTGAGGGGTCAATCGTATCCGTGGTATAGCTTCCGCCAAAAGAGAAGGTTGTGTTTTTATCTTCGGTAGAGAGGCTTCCCTGAGCAGAATAACTTCGGGAGATGTAGTCATTCTCTGTGGAGTATGTTGATCCAAAAGTAAGACTCCCTTTCGAGAAGTAACGGGTAAGACCAAGATCTACTTCCTGGCGAGTCTCATGCGAGGATGCGCCGGAAACTATGTGAGAATGATATTCCGGCGATGCACCTGAAACTGAGTCATATACATAAGTCGTTGTAATTGACCACTTACCGGCAATAGGTGCCAACGCATTGACAGTGTAGGCATTAACACCTATTCTGTCCTGACCTGGCTGACTATCCTGATAATTAAGATATTTAAACGCAATAATCCCTTTTTCCGGTGCGGCTTCTGCAAATGCGGAGTGGGTTGATGGCAGGGCCATCGCTGCTGCAAAAAGTGCTGCACCTATAATACTGGTTTTTTTAGTCGGAACCGATTTCATTGGAGTATCCTGATATTTAATAGTTCAGTTAATTGCATCCACAGCCGCCACCGCCGACGCCAGCGCCGCCTGATGCAGACTCTTTACTGCTATAGATATGCTCAGTGTACTTTGTGTCAAGAGGATCTCCCTCAAAAGTCATCTCAGGACGGGCGAGGGTCTCTTTTTCCCAGGGCTGAACAGCCTGACCGATGGAACAGCCCGACAATCCGAGCATGAGCATCAGCAGCAGTGCATGAACCGGTTTGAGCACTATATTTTTTCTCATTTGTTTGCCTCCAATGCAGCCTTGATTTGTTTTTCGAGTCCTTCACGATCAGCCTCTTTAAAACCTAAATGCTGAGCGATAATCTTGCCATCGCGGCCTATAAGAAAACTGGTCGGCATTCCCTTTACACCAAAGGTTTTCGGTGTCAACCCTTTGGTGTCAAATGCGACAGTAAATTTCGCCTGATTCTGCGCAAGAAATTTCTTGGCATCTTCATTTTTAGCGTCAAGATTAACACCAATAACTTTGAGACCCTGGGCACGATATTTTTCCTGCATGGAATTCATCCATGGAAATGACTGACGGCAAGGCCCGCACCATGATGCCCAGAAATCCAGATAAACCACCGATCCGGCTGTGTTCGAAAGTATCACCGGAGCCTGGGTACCCGGAAGCGTGAAATCAGGGGCCTTGCTACCGGCCTCAAGCGCATAAGATGTGCCACTTACGCTCACGCAAACGAGTCCGCCAATCAGGAGTGTACCAAGTTTTTTTCTAAAAGAGTTCACCATGTGTGTGTAGCGTTTGATTTAAAAAAAATTGTCAATCTTAAAAGGCCTGTAGATTTCGGGTTGAAATAGACATCGCGATAAGAACAGAAAAAAATAATACTACAGGTACATTATTTCAAGGGCAATCAATCACGTGAAACTATCAAAGAGGAGCAATCAGTAAGATTTGGTACCGCGCTGTATTGACCTGCCTTATAAAATCCCTCCGCTGATTGAGCAAACTCCCCCGTACTGCATAGGGGTTCACTTGAAACGAAGATATTTTAATCAATAAATGCCTAAATCGCTATTAAAAGCAGCTTAAATTTCGCTTAAAAATACATCTAATAATATAAAACCAGGCCCCTCCGCCTATACATGGAGTGTATAGCAATAGCCGATAACCTCAACGATCTATGACGAATCACATGAGTTGAGCGGCAAATATACACATTAATACGCTATACATGAAAAAGGATTTTTTTCATGATAAATCAGGTGGCTGGAGTCTAAACATCAAGAGCCATCATGACCAAACTTTTTGGTCATGATGGCTCTTGATTGTCAATCAACAAGATGTACACACTTTAAGTATTCACATCTCAAATCTACCTCATGATCAGAATGCGCTGTAGAACATAACAGTGGTCTGCTGATCACCTGCAGCAGCAGTTGTCAAATCACCGGAGTAGAAGCTGTGGTTGACCTGAAGAACAAGATTCTTGGCAAACTGGTAGTTTGCGCCAAGAGTAAATGCATCCTCAGCATCGGCAACAGCAGTACCCTTATTGGCACTTCTGTAAGCTGCGCCAACGGAAAGTCTGTTCGGAAGAACACCAAGCTCTGTTGCGATTGTAAATGCGGTCTTGCTGTCAACAGTTCCTGAGTTGTAGGAATTCGCAACCTGACCTGCGACTGATTTTCCGGCACTGCCATAGGTTACATAAACACCAAGCGGCATGTTGGAAACCTTGCCCTGTGCCTGTGCGTCAACTGCCCATGCATCAGCACGATTGGTTGTAGGTACTCCACTTACAGTGTAGTTTGAATCGCCGGTCCAGATCTGGAAACCTGCGGCCAGATCCCAATCGCCTACTTTTTCAGGAGTGACAACACCTCTGATATAGCTGAGGAAACTGCCTGAAGAGATAGCAAGATCTTTGGATTCAACATATGGTGTATAGCTTAAGTAACCATATTTGTGATGGGCAACCAATGCGACACCGGTTGTTGCTTCAGCGGTACCGATATACTGCTGGGCTGAAGTCTCAGTACGGTGCTCAAAAGCGCGGCTGAAACGAAGTGCACCGGTGTTCAGAAGCTCAAAACCATAAGCAGCACCCTGGGCATCAGTGAAGAATGGAACTGCACTCAAGGTGAAGTCATTTGCAGGGAATACGAAAGGAACTTTGAATCCAATCAGGTCAGCACCGCCATTAAGGCCGATTTCCGCCTGGAAACCGATGTTCTTGGCAACTTTGCCGCCAACATAAAGGGTTGCTTCATCCGGAGACTGGAACTCACCTGCATTCAGATCACCAGCAGCACCTGTTGTTGCATCACCATTTCTTTTCTGATAGCGGAACTTGCTAAGAAGCGTAGCATTAAGAATTTTAGGTGTCGAGAGGTTGACATCGTCAATTGTGCCCTGAGCACCAACTGTAGTATAGCCATTTACCTTGAAACTGCGACCATAGGCATTAAGCAGCGGGAAGCGCTGAAAATGGCAGGCCGAGCATGACTGGCCGGTTTGCCTTGCATAAACAGGCATTGCCGAAGCTTCCTGCGGTGAAGAAAGCGCCATCAGACTGAGACAGCTTGCTCCAACAAGCATGGTTTTTTTAAGCGTCATAATTATTCACTCCATTGTTTTTGTTATGATTGAAAATGGCGATAAATCACCAATCTTTGAATAACCCACATCTACAGTTATAATCCGGAAACAGAATAAGTGATAAAACAGGATTTATCCTTTCAAAACCTGAAATCAGTCAAAAAGACACTGATCAATCATATAGGCAACAGCATTGGCACTTTCAGTTAGTGTAAGCGCGTCCATGCCGCCCTTTGCAGGCATGTTGTTGAACCCTTCAACAGCGTGCTTGACCATAGCCTCCATTCCATGAGCCATTCTCGGCTTCCATGCAGTAAGGTCACAGAATTTAGGCGCATCCATAACACCGCTGCTGTGACACACCGAGCAAGCGCGCTCATACACATCTTTGCCCTGAACCATGTCATATTTCGCACGAAGAGTAGCTCTGGCAATATCTTCAGCATTAACGATCTGCGAGGAACAGATAAAAACAGCCATTAGAGAACAAACCTGAACAAAACGCCCCATAATCATCTCCATTAGTAATTTAAAATTGACTTTCATGTCTGTTATTTACCCGAGTCACCCCATAGAACGAGTAGTCTCTTCTCCATACTTCCAAAAACACAACGTTCGAATAAAATCAATAGCCACAAAAACTTTTCAAAAAATCACAGCTATTTGAAAAACCTCTCAATGTCCGGATTTAACGATCAATGATCGATCCGCCACAGTAAAGAGGAGTAAGGCTAACAAATGGACTACACCGTCCGAATGTCGACAAATGAACAACTTGACAAGATAAAGTAATGAGGACGAACCCAATCCTGCGGGCATCAATCAACTCAACCAGCAAAACAGAACAAAAAAATACCAACTCACCATAAACAAAAAAGGTACGATAAGCAGAACGGCCACTAAACGATTTCCGTTATAAGATCCCGTCGGGTGATATTGGCGAAAATACGTTGGGTGTTTTGTTTGGTAATAAAGTATGCGCCATGAATTCTATTGGATAGTGAGTAGCTCATTTTCAACCGAAGCGTATACTCCCTATAATTAATTTCCAATGAAAATATGTTTAAAATCGGATTAAAAACCAAAAAAAATATACACAAGCACTCAGTAAACGCAATAAATGCAATAAATGCAATACCTTTTGCCTGAAAACGAGTATTAATCCCCCTTAGAACAGTACGTTTTTATATAATATTCCAACCCCTGACTTATATTAATTTCTGGGTACAATCGAGCTTTAATATCATCACTACAGGTATACCTACAACGTCTGTATTAATAAAGATCTGGTAATCAACGCAACCGCAACCAAGTCCCCCCCCTTTTGCCTGCAAAAAAAAGCTCCGTAACAGCGGGTGTTACGGAGCTTTAACAAGAGAATCAAACCACTTGACGATCAGAATTTCTCAATAAAAATCTTCAGGCCTCAGAACCTTCTGCCTCTACTTCAAAATGGACTTTTACTGTGATATCCGAAAAGATCCTGGCATCTGCTTCGAATTTGCCAAGCGTCTTGACCGGAGCGTCAAGCGTAATTTTGCGACGATCAATCTCAAAGCCCTGCGCTTTGAGTGCTTCTGCGATATCCGCAGACGTTACTGTTCCAAAAAGCTTGCCCGACTCACCGGCTTTAGCATAGACTTTCAGCTCGAGCTGCTCAATTTTCTGAGCAATTTCGCGCGCATGCTTACGCTGTAGTTCAACCTTTTTAGCCTGCTGCTTTTTTTCTGTTTCAAGAGCCTTGAGCGTTCCCTCGGTAGCTCTGATAGCGATACCCTGCGGAATCAGGTAATTGTTGGCATAACCGTTTTTTACGGCAACAACTTCACCTGTATCGCCAAGGGTAGCCACATCCTTTCTTAAAATGACTTTCACTGCTTAGCTTCCTCGTTCAATAGATTGCGAAAATGTTTATTTGTATTCGTCAACAACATAGGGAATTACCGCAAGGAATCTTGCCCACTTCACCGAGTGAGTCAAAAGATTCTGCTCCTTTGCAGAGAGTCCGGTGATGCGACGGGGAATGATTTTCCCCTGATCGTTGATAAATCTTTTCAGCTTGCGCTCGTCCCGATAATCAAAAAATACGACCTGATTTTTCGACACCTTTTTCTTCGACGCAAGAGCATTGCTCAACGATTTGTTGCCCTGCGATTTGTGGCCTTGTGACTGTGTAAATTTCTGTCTCATAAGTATCTTTACAAAATTTTGCTTACCCTGTCCTCTCAATCGGAAGAAAGGTATTTGTATTCGTAAATGTGACTGGCTTCATCATCAGGAATCTCTCCATGATGAGCATCATGGCATTCGTCCTCAATAAAACCCTCTTCATCCTCCTCACCATTCTTTTTACGCTTGTTGAGGAACTGGATTCTTCTTGCTTTTATCTCTACAACCGTTCTTGAAGTTCCGTCCTGAGCCTTCCATGTGCGGCTTTGTAATTCGCCATCAACAAGGACTGCTGAACTTTTCTTCAGGTTATCGCGGCAGCTTTCAGCAAGCTTGTTCCATGCTACAACTCCAACATAGCAGACATCCTCCTGCCACAGGTGATTGCTGTCACGGAACCTTCTGTTGCAGGCAATTGAAAAATTAACGACAGGTGTTCCGCCTGAATTAGTTTGCCTGAAAACCGGGTCTTTCGTCAGATTTCCGGCGATGATCACGCTGTT
>JAAXXL010000043.1 GCA_013334485.1 Chlorobiaceae bacterium
CCATCGGCCAGATTGATGACAGACGAGCCCAGTTCAGGACGTTGTCAACCGATGTCACCAGCACGTTATGCTTTGTTATTCCGGCATCAAGTAAACCCATAACCTAAAGTAAATATGGTGAATAGTAATTAATTCCCGAGTGATGATGATTTTCTGACGGGCATCTCAGGCATCTTCGGAATATTGGGAGTTGGTCTGACCCAGTCAAGGTCACCCTTTACCCATGCATAAGCAAGTCCAAGCACAAGAATACCGGCAAAGACAAGCGCTTCAAAGAGAGCAAACTCACCCAGTTGCTTGAAGACCGTTGCCCAAGGGAAAAGAAAGACAACCTCAACATCAAAAATGATAAAGATAAGGGCTACAACGTAAAAGCGGATATTGAACTTGACCCACGCACTGCCGACTGCCTCTTCGCCGCACTCGTAGGTGGAATTTTTAGCCGGATTGGGTCTCTGGGGACGCAGCATGCGGGCGGTAAGGAAACCACCTGCAACAAAAACAACTCCAAGGGCAAGGAAAACAAAGACATTGCCAAAATTACTCAGCGTCTGATCCATGTAGAACTATTTGAGTTTTAATTCCGGGCTGACTGGAAACAATTGGAGATCCTGTAGCGATAACGTTCAACCAGGAGCGCAAATATAAAAAAAATTTCTTTTCGGCACAGAAAAAAAACAAGGTTCTTCTCGAATGCGGCTCTCTTTGCGGAAAATCACAATTGTGAAGAGGAAAGCTAACAATATTTCGATAACCACAAAACTCTTTTAGTCGCTTAGTGAGCGCCACCCTTGATTTTATCACCCAAACGAATAAACAACCTTAATAATAAAAGGGTAACAAGAAATGCGAAAAGAAGAATAATTGTATGCGCGACAATCCATGACCCGGTAAGGGAGTTTAACAGGGAACCAAATGTTGCGCTTGCCAGCAGCCAGATTATTGGCAACCAGGCCACACCGACAACCGCAGTGAGGGTGGTCTTCATAAAGCGCTTGCGCGAATCTTTATCAGGAAAAAGTTTCATAATCGTTTAAAAGTAAAGGCTTCCAATCTGTTCCGCCATTTCGGCGTCAAGCGTTTTGAGTGTTTCATACTCTTTTTTAAGCCCGGTCATATCTCCTCTCGAAAGATAGTACATGGCAATCTTGTAGTGAGCCTCGGCGCTCTCTGGTTCAAGGCGAAGGGCCGACTCAAAAGCCTCTTTTGCCTTTTCGTACTCTCCGAGATCAAGCCAGGTGTCACCGATAACACCATAAACACCGGCATATGCAGGGTCGATCTTCAGCGCTTTTTCAAGAGTTTTCAGTGCCTCCTCCTCCTTGCCGAGTGTTAACTGCACAAAACCGAGATGCTTGTAGGCCTCAAGAAAGCCGGGATCAACAGCAATTGTTTTAAGCAGATCGCACCCCGCTTTACGGAAATTGCTCATGGAGAGCAAGGTCACTGCCCGGGCATAAAGCGCATCAACATCGCGACGGTTGATCTCAAGAACCCTGTCGAGAAGCTCGAGCGCCTCGCTGTTGCGCTGCTCGTGCATATGGCTCAGCGCAAGCTCGTAGAGTGCTCGCAGATTATCGACATCCTGCAACTCTCCGTTCCTCTCGGTTTCATTCACATCACTCAAGGTATTTCTGATTTTACAGTTTCGGCTCAACAGGCCTCTTTTCAAGCCTCTCATACATCTCTTGCAGATCCTCAAGCCATTGCAGCTCCTTCAGAACCTTTTCAGCAAGCCAGTGGCCAAAAGCCGGAGAGTCATTTATGCAGCGAAGATACTGTGCAACAGGAAAACGAGCCTTCTCCAGAAGAAGGTTAGCATCATACTCGGTCTCGCTGTTGTCGGCAAAAAAACCGTAGGGAAACATCACCACGGCTTCATAGCCCTCCTCTTTGTATTCAGAGAGTGCTTTTTCAATGGTGTCGGAAGTCCACTCACCACCGTTGGAGTGATTGATACACCCCTGACGAACATCACTGAAGAGATTCCGGGCATCACCCATAATCTTCTGTTTCATGGCATCGAAAAACGCAATGGTCTCTTCAAGCCCGGTAAAAACCTTGGGAGTATTCCCGTGCCGGTCCTTGACAAGGGTACCATGAATAACAAGAACAAGGCCGATCTTTCCCCGCCCTTTCATCGTCCGGACATCCCCGGAGAGCCCGGAAAAAAGATGGTCGATGTAAATCCGGTGCAGAGCGTCATCACTCCAGAGCTTGCTCATCACCTTGACAAGAGCAAAAGTGTTCTCCCCGCAGACGTCCATCACCATCTGGCAGGCAACACCGCATGAAAATGAGGACTCAACGGGGATCATCGGCACAACCACAATGCCATCATACTCCGTGCGCATTGCCTCAATCATCTCATCAAGATAGGGCGGCACAAAATAGTAGGCGTCAACAACCCTGACATCTGCTTCAGCAAGAAACTCGCTGCCGCTTGCTTTCAGAGCCCTGTCAAGCGTTTTTGTCTGCGCCCGGTTTATGGCTATAAGCGACGACCGGTATCGATGGAGCTTCCATTTGATATAGTGCTTGGTTGAACGGTAGTCAGCAATAAAATAGATCAGGGCTGTCGGCACCTTGACAATCTGACGGGTAACGACACGCAGAATCCTTCTCGAACTCGGCCAAAGATTCCTTATCGTCAGCTTGTCAACCTCTCCGTATGTCGTTACAACAACGGCATATCTCTTACGTCTCACAATCCTGTCCACCATTTCAGTTCGGCAAAGATCACCGTAAAACCTACAATCCCGCCAACAAGGGTCTGCATGAAATTATGAGCTTTCAAGTGAATTCTTGACCACATGAGAACGGGTACAAGCAGAAGAAGCCATAACGCAACAGCACCGAACTGAAGAAAGAGCAGGGCAATAGATGAGGTAAAGGTGAAAAGGTGAATACTGATTTTCCATTGCAGCGTGACCAGCAGGATAAAAACCATATTGACCGCGTTGAAAAGAAGAATGCCCGAAAGCAGGGCCGGAGCTTCAAGATGCTTCATAAACTCGTAACCGAGGGCATTGATTGCCACCAGCACCAGAAGCGGCAGAAAGCGCTGTTCACGAAAGGTGATGTTGTAATCGGAGACCTTGCCGATCTTTTTCAGGCCGAAAATCAGAAGCATGGGAACAATAGTGCTTGAAAGGAAAAGCACCATCAGATAGGAGATGTTGTGCGTGTCAGCACGATATCCTAACAATACAATCGCTGTGTAGACTGCCGGAGCAACCACAACCGGATTGATCACCCATGAAATCAAGTTTGCAAAACGCTTTGGATCAAACTGCATGGGCAATTGACGAAATAATCGGAAATAAATAATTTTCTTGTGGCACTTCTGCAAAGTATGTCGAAAGATAGTTTTTATTAAAATAAAATCCACGTATATTCGTAGGCTCACTTTGCGAGAGTGGTGAAATTGGTATACACGCTAGTCTTAGGAACTAGTGCCGAAAGGTGTAAGGGTTCGAGTCCCTTCTCTCGCACAAAAAAGAGAACATGCCAAAGTGGCGGAACTGGTAGACGCGCTGGACTCAAAATCCAGTGGGTGCAAACTCGTGTGGGTTCGAGTCCCACCTTTGGTACCAACAAAAAAAAGGGCGCTCAAGTAATTGTAAGCAGCGTCCTCCAGCATTTCATCTGAAAGGGACTTGCTCCATCATGGAAAGAATGTATTCGCCGTGGCGTGAAGTCTACATGCAGTCATTCAAGGATGACAAGCCTGCCGGTGCAGACGGAAAATCAGTTTTCGCTGATATTCCCCCCGAGGAGGATGAGAAGCGCTTTGTGCTCTACCGGGCAAAGAAGTGCTTTATCATCATGAACCTCTACCCATACAACTGCGGACACCTGATGGTGATCCCCTACCTCCAGACTCCCGATTTCACCGACCTTGATCACGAGACGAAACTTGAAGTGATGGAGTTGACCGACCTCTCTATCCAGGCGCTCAAGCTCACGCTCAGACCGCAGGGGTTCAATTTTGGCGCAAATCTCGGCAGGGTTGCCGGTGGCAGCGTTGACACACACATTCATTTTCATATCGTACCCCGCTGGGAGGGTGACACCAACTTCATGCCTGTACTTGCAGATGCAAAGGTGCTCAGCAATGATCTCCGCTCTACTTATGCAAAGCTGAAACAAGCTATTGCTGAGCTTACAAAGCCAAAAGCAGAGTAGCTCTCCTCTTGATGGAACAGATCCCCTGCCCTATCTCCAACTCTACATCATTTACCCCTTTTCTACAGGTACCGGACCGCTTTGACCCTACTGGCATAGCGAAGTTCAGCCTTGTGCGCTCAACCTTCTCAGGACTCATCATGCTCAATCCCCGTCCCGAGAGTGCCGAAATGGCTGATCACTATCTCTGTCAGAGTTATGAGCCTTACCTTAACCGCCACTCCGTCTCAACTATCGGTGAACGAGTATATCTGGCTGCCCGCTCACTCCTGGTCGGATACCGGGCCTCTCTTATCCTGAAAGGGTGGAGAAAGCCTCTGAATGATCTCAGCGTGCTTGAAATAGGATGTTCAACCGGAGAGCTGCTGAACTACCTCCATCAAAAAAAAGGTACTGAGCAGAAAAATCTTGCAGGAGTGGAGCCAGACTGCAAAAGCCTTGATTACGGGCGAGCGCATTACGGGCTAAAAATCTACCCCTCTTTTGCTGAAACAGCACAGGGCATTGGAGATCAGAAAAAATTTGATCGCATTGTGCTCTGGCATTCGCTGGAGCATATTCACGATCTGCATGAAACCCTTTCGCTTGCTAACACTCTTCTTGATCAAGAGGGCGTGATTGTGCTTGCACTGCCGAACATGGAAAGCCATGACGCCTGCCACTACCGGGAAAACTGGATCGCCTGGGATGCACCGCGCCATCTCTACCACTTCGTGCCTGATACCCTTGAAAAGGTGCTCGCGCTCCATCAGCTCCAGCTCGCCGGCTTGCAGCCCTACCTCCCCGATTCGCTCTACAACACCCTGAACAGTGAAAAACTTCGCTCTGAAAGAGAGGGCGGCAAGTTTGGAGCATTGCAATTTGGAGATGCGTTACGGCAAGCAATAGTTGCAGTAATCACAGGTGTTTTATGGCCGCTGAAGGCTTCGAGTATTGTCTATTTTGTGAGGAAAAAGTTTGCAAACAAGGACTTGAAGGACTTCAGGGACTGCAAGGACGAATAGAAGAAGAAGAGAGCCTGCCCCCACCTCGACTGGCGGGGGGGGGCGGAGGGGGATGGTTACCCTTTTGCTGTAAGCGTGGCTTTTGAGCGGCCGAGGGCTTTGTCGAGGCGGACGCTTGTGACCAGGTAGTCGTAGATCGCCTGCAGATAGTTGGTTTTAGCCTTGTTGAGCTGGAGTTCGGCGTCGGTCAGTTCAAGACGGGAGCCGATACCCTCTTTGAAACGGAGCTGCGAAATCCTGTAGCTGCGCTCAGCAACACTGATAGTTTTGGACTGCACTTCGATTCTCTTCTTCGACTCACGGTAATTGGATAGTATAATCTCAAGCTCCGCACGGATATTGGCTTTGAGATCCTCATAGCGGGTTCTCGACTGGAGTTGCTCAATCTTTGCCTGCTCTACCTGGGAGCTTATCCTGAAACCGGTAAAAATCGGCAGGGAGAGCTGAAGGCCTACCGCTGAGGAGACCGGCCAGCGGGAGTCAGAAGGTTTGACGCCATCATTGAAAGCGGTCTGTGACTCAAGCTTGCCGAAAGCCGAAAACACCGGAAAATGCTCGGCACGGGCGGAGGAGAGTTTTTCACCCTGGGCCTGTACCTGATACTCAAGCTGATGCAGATCGGGACGCCGCAGAAGCGCCTCATCGTAAGCCGCAGCAATTTCAGTTGGATAGGAGGCAGAAGCGAGCTCAAGTTTTCCTGAAAGATTAAGCTCGGTTTCGGGAGTAACACCCATTGCATTTTTGAGCTTTGTCATGGTAATACCAACACGGCTTTCGGCCTGAAGAAGCTCCGGACGCAAATTTTCAACCGACAAAAACGCCTTGAGGGTGTCAATATCGGCAGCAACGCCCTGACGGAACATTGCTCTTGTATCCTTCTGCGATGCCTCCCATCTTGCAATGCTCTGCTCAATCAGCTTTAACTGGTCCCTGGAGATCAGGGCATCAAAGTAGGCCATCTTGATATCGGTGATAACTGCCGCCTCAGTGTTTCGGTAAGCCTCTTCACTCATTTTACGAACCGTACTTGCCGCCCGTATGCCGGCAAAAGCCGAAGCGTTGAAAATCTGCTGGCGCAGGTTGAGTGTTGCGCTTGCTGAATTGTCGGCACTTATCTCGATGGCAGTAAAGGAGGAACCACTGCCTCCGCTTAATTTATCTACAGGGAAAAAAAGTATTGAGGGCTTGACCGACCGGGTATAGAGAAGATCAGTGGAAACCTGGGGCAGAACCTTTGACCATGTTTCGCGAATCTTCTGGTGCGCCATATCCCGGTCGAGGCGGGCAATTTCAAGTGTACGGCTTTTCTCAAGCCCGATACGAACCGCGTCATCAAGCGAAAGCGGAGCACTCTCTGAAGCAGCGGCAGCATGAAGGGTTGGTGATGTCGACACCAGAAGGAGTGAAAAGAGAAAATAAAGGGCCGGTCTCAACCTGTTCATAAAAGGGTCTGTCTTGATGAAAGAAATTCCCGGGCCACCATTCGGGAGGCACGTAAATCAATATACAAAGAGCCGGGTGTTTCGTAAACAATCATAACCGGTAGCGTTCACCCCAGAGTTGGCTGAGGCGTTCTTTCAGATACTTCTCCCGCCCCTCATCTCCGGGCCGGTAGTAGGGTTTTGCCTCCATCCCCTCCGGAAAATAGTTCTGCTCGATAAAATGACCGGGATAGCTGTGCGGGTATTGGTAACCCGCGCCATATCCCTCCTGTTTCATCAGTTTTGTCGGTGCGTTGCGCAAGTGAAGAGGAACCGCAAGATCCTGCTTCAGGCCAGCCTCCTTCAGAGCCTCATTGATTGCCTGATAGCTGGCGTTTGATTTCGCAGCAGAGGCAAGATAGGTAACCCCCTGCGCTATATTGATGCGAGCTTCGGGCATCCCGATCAACTCAACAGCATGAAAAACTGAAATCGCAAGGGTAATGGCATAGGGGTCAGCGTTACCGATATCTTCGCTCGCAAAAATCACCATCCGTCGGGCTATGAATTTGGGATCTTCACCCCCTTCAATCATTCTCGCCAGCCAGAAGAGCGCTGCATCGGGATCCGAACCGCGCATCGATTTGATAAAGGCTGAGATAATGTCATAATGGTTCTCGCCGCCCTTGTCATAAACAGGAGCCCGATGCTGAAGGGCCTGTTCGAGCACCGCCCGGTCGAGTACAATTCCTGATTGATCCTGAGGCACCAGAGAGAGTGCGGTTTCAACCGCATTGAGCGCCTTGCGTGCATCACCACCGGCAAACTGGAGCAGAAAACCGGGATCGGTTATCTCAATTTGAAGAGCGCCGAAAAGCTTGTCCTCTTTGAGCGCCCGATGAATGACTGCCAAAAGCTCCTCACTCTGAAGGGGCTTGAGAATATAGACCTGCATCCGGCTCAAAAGCGCGGCATTAACTTCGAAGGAGGGATTTTCGGTTGTTGCGCCAATGAGAACAATCAGCCCCTGCTCAATGGCGTGCAGCAGCGTATCCTGCTGGCCTTTGTTGAAGCGATGAATTTCATCAATAAAGAGAATGGTTCGAAGTCCGGCACCTCTTGACTTTTCTGCATTGTCAAGCGCCTTGCGGACATCCTTCACTCCGGAATCGATTGCCGAGAGCTGCTCGAAACGGTAGTTGAGCGAAGAGGCACAGATTTCGGCAAGAGTGGTTTTGCCCGAACCCGGCGGCCCCCAAAAGATCATGGACGGAAGCTGACCGCTCGAAATAAAGCGGCGAAGAGGGCCTGAAGGGCCGACAAGATGTTCCTGCCCGGCCATGTCGTCGAGCGTTCGGGGACGAACCCTCTCGGCAAGCGGCTGAAAGTAGTTACCGCTCTTTGGAGGCGGAGCAAAACCGAAAAGATCGGACTGGATATTGGGGCTGTCACTCATTCAGAATCCCTGCTCGGTAAGCCATAGATCGTCAATTTTTGAGCCGGCCTCGGCTGGCGCCTGGTGCATGCCAAGCTGGCGGGCTACATATTTGCCGAGAATGTCAAACTCAAGGTTAACCCGGCTCCCGACTTTAAGCGCATTAATGGTGGTGTATGCAAAGGTATAGGGAATAACCGCTGCGGCAAAGCGGAGCCCGTCAAGCTTTGCAACAGTGAGGCTGATTCCGTCAATGGTGATCGAACCTGCAGAAACAATAAAAGGGCTGAATGATTCAGGAAAGCTGACCCAGAGTTCCCTGCTTGAACCAAGCTCCCGTATCTCATGAACAGATGCTGCACAATCAACATGACCGAGCACAAAATGGCCGCCCAGTCGATCAAGTGGACGAACCGCCCTCTCAAGATTGACCAGCGCACCGTTGCCAAGATCTCCGAGCGTTGTTTTGTTGAGGGTCTCTTCAACCGTATCCACCTCAAACCACCCCTCGCCAAGTGCAACAACGGTCTGGCATGCTCCGTTGATGCTGACACTCTCATCAATCGAGAGATTGCTGAACTCCTCAGGATTGACATAACCAACCCGAAGCCGCAAGCCTCCTTTTTGCCGTGTAACTCCCTTCACCCGGCCGACATCCTTGATAATTCCGGTAAACATGGTAGAACAATTTCACTTCACTGAAAAGAGCGGCGTCATCATCAAGATGCCGTGTTTTTGTATGCCGATTCAATATAACACCCCCGCAACCGTCGCAATAACAAAAAAAAGCCGGCATCACTGCCGGCATAACGATACAGAACAACGAAGTTATCAAAACACGGAGCTGGCTAGTGAAAGTGAATCAAACGAGAGCCTTGAGAGCTGCTGCATAATCCGGCTCCTGGGTAATTTCAGGCACCTGTTCGGTATAGATCACCTTGCCATCCGCATCAACAATAACAATTGCACGGGAAAGCAATCCCTTGAGAGGGCCTGAAGTGATTGAGACACCATAATCACGGCCAAATTCAGGAGAACGGAACACCGAAAGCGATACAACATCCTTCAACCCCTCAACTTCGCAGAATCGCTTGTGGGCAAAGGGCAGATCGGCAGAGATACAGAGCACAACCGTATTGGCAAATTGAGCAGCTTCCTGATTGAAGCGTCTTACCGACGCGGCACAGACCGGTGTATCAAGACTCGGGAAAATATTAAGAACCAGTCGCTGGCTCGCAAAATCAGCAGGGCCTGCCTCCGAAAGATCAGTTTTGACAAGACAGAAAAAGGGGGCTTCGGAACCGATTGCCGGAAGTGTACCGATTGTCTCTGCTGCGTTGCCCTTCAGGGTAATGTGTGCCATAAAACAGCGATTTTTAAAATTATAAAAAAAGTATCATCCAGAAAGAGTGTTTAACTGGCAGTTGAGCCTGCCTGTGCCTGTGTGCATTGTTGTAAAACCACAAAAAGAAGGAATGCGTTCAAAAAAAATCTCAACAATAATCTTCTCCCTCACCTTGCTTTGCTGAGACCGTTATACCTTCTCACCTCCACAGCCCCCCGCCCCTTGAAAAGCTGTATCTCCCGGCACCGAAAAAGAAGATCGCAAGAGAGCCGAAGAGATAGAAGGCCTGTACTTCAAGGGCATATGCTCCATGCTCACCAAGAGAATAAAGCTGACCCGTATGAACCAGATAAACTGCCATCACCATGACGAATGCCTCAACAAGAGCCGCCGGACGGGTGAAAATTCCAAGTACGATAAAGAGTGGTGCAATCAGCTCTCCCAGCAAAATACCATGTGAAAGATAACCCGGCAAGTGCGCCTTGAGCAGCATCTGCTCTACAAAGCCGTATCCATGCTGAAGCTTGTTAACCCCATGAAAGAGCATCAGCCCTCCAACCGAAAGCCGAATCAGCAGCTTTCCAAGATCACTGTTACTGACAAGACGATCCATCATAGGCAACCTCCTGTTTGTATGTTTTTTTGCCATTTACCTGTTATTTTTTAAACCCACAAAAAATCAAACCTCCTGGCTCCGCTTAAATTTCAACATAAGCCTCCAGCAACAAGTCACTGCCAAAAAACCGGGGAGTCTCAAACCTCAGAATAACTGCCTCATCCGGCATGCCGATGCCGAGCGGTGCAAACGAACATAATGCGTCACCACCAAAAAGCTTGGGCGCAATAAACATATAGATTTTGTCAACCAGTTTCTCGCGAATAAACGAAGCCGAAAGCCGGCTCCCGCCCTCAACAAGCACTGAGAGTATCTGGCGCTTGTGCAGCTCTGCAAGGACCTGACAGAGATCAAGCTCCCCGGCATGCTCACGGACAAAGAGCACCGTTACACCCCGCTCTCTCAAAAGTCCGACTTTTTCGAGACCCTCCCATGCTGATGAGGCAAAGAGTATAGTCGGTGCTTCATCATTGAAAATTTTCGACTCCGGAGGGAGACTCAACCGCCGGTCGAGCACAACCCTGACAGGATTGCGGCCTTTGCAGTGCCTCACGGTCAATTCAGCATCATCTGAGCGAACGGTTGCCTCACCAACCATGACCGCATCATAAAGAGAACGGAACCGGTGCACCTCCGTTCTTGCAGCTTCACCGGTAATCCATTTGGAGGCGCCAAGCGATGTCGCAATTTTGCCATCAAGCGTCTCGGCAAGCTTCAGGGCAACAAAAGGGAGCCCGGAGATATGACTTTTGATAAACGACTCGTTAAGCTTCTGGCATTCGCTCTCAAGCACCCCTTCCGTCACGGAAATTCCAGCCGCAAGCAGTTTGGCAACTCCTTTTCCGGATACACTCACAAAGGGATCCCGACACCCGACTACAACCCTCGGAATCCCCTTTTCAATAATCAGATCACTGCATGGCGGGGTTTTGCCAAAATGGGAACAGGGTTCCAGATTCACGTAAAGGACAGAACGCCGAAGCAGCTCCTGATCGACCACAGAGGCAATAGCATTAACCTCGGCATGGGCTTCGCCATAGCGCTTGTGGAAGCCCTCACCAATAATAACACCGTCGCAGACAATGACCGAACCAACCATCGGATTAGGGCTTACGGTGCCGCCTCCCTGCCGGGCAAGCTCAAGGCATCGTGTCATATATGCTGCATCATCAAGCATCGGCTTCATCACGCTCTGGGATTTGCATTGGCAGATACCTGAACCAGCCGGATGCCTGAAAGTCTGAGCAGTTCGTCGATATGCGCAATTTTATAGGGCTTGTCGTAATAAATGGTTTTTATTCCGACATTGATGAGCACTTTAAGACAGTGAATACAGGGGCTTGCGGTAATATAGATGTCAGCTTCACCGATGGAGACGCCATGTTTTGCTGCCATGGCTATGGCATTGATCTCCGCATGGATGGTGTTGACACAATTCTCTTCAACCGTTCCGTCAGGATGGGTGCTTTTGTATATCCTGCAGGTTGTTTCGTTGCAGTGAGGAAGGCCGGAAGGCGCTCCGTTATAGCCGGTCGAAAGAATATTGTGATCCCGCACAATAACCGCCCCGATATGACCTCTCGTACAGGTAGCCCGTCGGGAGATAAGAAGCGCTACACTCATAAAATACTCATGCCAGCCAAGCCTCTTTTCAGCCCCGGCCTCGCTGTCCTCTCCACAGCATGAGCAACCGCAATCCGACTTTGATTCTTCCGCCATAGTCCTCTTTTTTGATAAATTGAACATTATCCTTTAAACCTTTAGTGTGCCGCTACTTCTTGTCGTGAGCGATTTGAGTGCGAGGCAGACGGAGCGCAGAAACCGGAGTGTACACGAGAGTACATGAGGATTTCGAGCACCGCTCAACGATGCAATCGCTTCGCGGAACAAAGAAATAGAGGTACACTTAAAATAGGGAAAAAGATTTCCCTCCTGCAACCCTGATTCGGCTCTTATGCATCGTAATTACTTTACCCTCTACCATGCGGCAATGGAGTTGCATGAAAAGCTTGCAGGCGGGATAGTCACCGATCTCTGTTCAGAGCATAAAAATGAGCTGCGACTGAGCTTTAAAACCATTCATGGCAACCACCTGCAGCTTATTGTTGTAACGCACAGCCCGCAACTCAACCTCTATCTGAAAGAGGGATTTCAAGCGAAAGCGAAAAATGCAGCAACCCTGATGAGTGATGTTCATGGCGCCGTGGTTACTTCGGTTGAAATCGTCGCGTCGGATCGCGTGATCCTTATCCGTCTTGATGACAATGCTACTATTGCGCTCCAGCTTTTTCACCCGAAGAGCAATGTTTTTCTGGTCAGGGAGAAGCTCATTACCGATGCATTCAAACATAAAACCGACCTTCTTGGCAAACCATTTCCAACTGAAGAAGAGCATCCGGGATATTTACGATCGCTCGAAACTCTTGCTAACAAAAAGAGTCTCTTTATCCATCGGTTCAACACAGAGGGGAGCGGAAACAGTGAGGAGAAGCTCTCTCAAATTCTCACAGGATTTGACCGCACACTTGCCATGGAAGCGATGAAACGGGCAGATAACAGAGAAAGTGCAGAGGATCTCTTCAGCGGATTCCAGTCTGTTTTTTACGAACTGCTTGACCCTATGGCGGCGGTGACGGAAAAGAAGAACGGCGAACCGGGATTTACCCTCTTGCACAACGCACCGCCGGATGCAGAACTATTTGATTCTGTGCTCGAAGGGCTCTCAAGGTACAATAAAGCGATGCACCGTTATCTTGAAACAGCGGATGAGCTTAAAACATATCGGGCAAAACTGTTGCAACAGCTTGCAAAAGCCGAAAAAGAGCTTGCGCAGTACAACCCCGGTCTGCTTGAAGAACTTGCCGCAAATTATGACCTCTCCGGCCATCTGCTCTTCAGTGCGCTCTATCAGGAGAGAACCGACCCCCTGTCGATAAGCGTGAAAAACATCTTCGATTCTGATAATCCACAGAGCGAAGTCACCATCCAACTTAAAGCACCGCTTTCGCTCCGCGAAAATGCTGAGGCATGTTTTGAAAAGGGATCGAAAACAAGAGGGAAACTCAAAACAATGCAGGCGCGCCATGAAGGGGTTGCAGAGAAGAAAAAAGAGCTTGAGGAGCTACTGGCAAAAACCTCCGCCATTTCAACGCCGAAAGAGGCTCGAAGGTTTATTGAAAATCATGGCGGAAGCGTAAAAAAAACAGGCTCTGGCCCGGCCAAAAGCAGTGGAAGCTCTCTGCCATTCAGAAGTGTTCAACTCACCCCCTCCATAACCCTCCTGATCGGAAAAAATGCCCTGAACAATGAGCTGCTGACCTTCAGCCACAGCCGTCCGGACGACATCTGGCTCCATGCAAGGGGCGCGGCAGGTTCTCACTGTCTATTGAAAGGGGCAACAATGGACCATCAAACGGAAATCAGAAAAGCTGCCGGTATAGCCGCATGGTACTCCGCAGCCAAACACTCAAAACTTGTTCCGGTCATCTACACACTGAAAAAATATGTCCATCGCGGCAAAAAACTTGCGCCCGGCCAGGTAATCGTTGAACGCGAGAAAGTTGTAATGGTTCGTCCGGAAAAAGGTGCAAACGAGGAGTAAATTGTAAAAACTTTCACTTGGCAGTAGATGCACGGTAAATCATGAAATGTATGCTTAACGATACACCTCCTTGCGATGGGCCACCCGAATAACCAGCACACACACCGCTTCATCGTTAATGTCACACAACACACGATAATCACCAACACGATATCTCCAGAGTGCTGAATGATTGCCATGAAGAGCCTTGCCATATTGCCGGGGATTCATGGCTACCCGTTCACGTAAAAAGGCGATGATCCGTTTGGCATCCTTCCGGTCAATCCGGGCTAATCCCTTTTCCGCCTCACGGGTCACCTCAATCTTCCAGACCAAGTCGATGCTCCACTTCGTCTAAACCGGAAACCGTTTCATCCCCCGTTCGCACACGATCCAGCACCTGCTCGGCCATATAGATATCTTCAAGATCGTCAAGATGCTCAAGAATAGCCTCCCGAATGTAAAAGGTCTTGGTTCTTCCGGTTCTTTTCGCAAGAGTATCAAGCCGCTCCCCGATACTTTTCGGAATACGGATACCAACAATATGATCAGCCTTCTCTTTTTCCATTACAGGAGTGTTTAATCAGTTTCGCATCTCATGAACAACATGTTAAACAAACATCATCCTATATCAAAACCCGGAGATTATCGGGGTAATCATAGTTGAGCGGTTTTTACCAATGGGCCCCAATATGATTATCCATTTCTGAAAGGCGATGTATCGGGCTATCTTGACGAAGAAGCGTGCATATCAACTCAAGCAATGACAAAATGGAAACCTATAAACTCGTACTGCCTGAACACCTCAACCACTACGGTTTTCTCTTTGGCGGAAACCTGCTGAAATGGATTGATGAGGTGAGCTACATTACCGTTTCGCTTGACTATCCGGGCTGTAACTTTGTGACGGTGGGAATGGACAAGGTGGAATTCAAAAAGAGCATCCGGGGCGGTACCATACTCTGCTTTGTCACGGAAAAGAGCAAAATCGGCAATACCTCTATCGAGTACAAGGTCAACGTCTATAAAAAGAGTATCGATACCGGCGAAAGGGTTCTTGCCTTCAGCACCAACATCACCTTTGTCTGCCTGAATGACAAGGGGGTAAAAAAGGCGCTCTGCGCTGACAGCCTCGACTGAAGATTCAATAGAGAGAACCCGTTGAGCCCGTTCAGCGGGTAGTATTAAAGATGGAACGGTTCAGTGAAAGGGCAAGCAGAATACCGATCATGGAAATAACGATATTTCCGAGCCACATGGCGAGCATCGGGTCAAGCAGACCTCGTTCGGCAATGGTCTCTCCGGCGATCATGAGCATCCAGTAGAGCACAAAAAAGAGCAGCGACATACCTGCTCCAACGCCGAACCCTCCACGCCGGGCAAGCACACCGAGAGGTGCGCCCACCAGTACAAAAACAAAACAGGCAAGGGAGAGTGAATATTTTTTGTGATAAGCCGCCATGTAGCGATTGTACATTGCCCGGTTCTCTCTGATGCTCTGGCGTTCAGCATTGATCTCTGCAAGCTGCGGATTCACCCCATCAAGCGAACTCTGGATGCGCTTTTCAGATACAGCAATCCTTGTTTTAAACTCTTCGCCTATGGTGAGCAGCTCACGGGCCGACAACTCGCTGTCTCCGGTTCGCATCCGGTTGCTCGCGCTGCGGGCAAAACCAAACCCTGATGACTCAAAGACAAAGCGGTACTTTTTAAAGCTCAAATTGCGATATGCCAGGTGAGCAGGCTGCTTTACCTGATGGATTTCACCGTCCAAGAGCGTCATGACAAGGTAGTGGTAATCGCTTGAGAACTCAATCCTTCCCCGCTCTGCGGTCACCATCGTCGTAAAATTCGGCCTGGAGCGATCATAGATAACGATCCCCCTGATCTCCTTTGACTGGTCATCAGCTTCACGAACAAGGATGGAATAGCCGTCCACAAGGCTTGAAAATGCGTTTTCAGTAAGCCCGAATGCCGGTTTTGCTTTGGCTATGTCAACCATAAGCGATTTGGCATAGTAGTTCGCCTGGGGAAGGACAATGTTATTGAAGCGCTCCACAAAGAGTGAGAGCAGAAGAGCGGCACAGAGAACCGGAAACATCAGGCGGTAAAGGGAGATGCCCGAAGCCCTGAGGACGGTCATCTCGGAGTTCGTGGTCAGAGAACCGAAAGCCATAACAACAGCAATTAGTACGGCCATGGGAGCCGCAAGCCCGACCATCCAGGCCGACTGTAAAACAATAAGCTCAACAATAGCAGTTAAGGCGATTCCCCGCCCGATAAAACGGTCGGCGAAACCGGCAAAAAACTGGAGGATCAGGACAAAAAGAATCGTGATGAATGCAAACAGAAAGGGCCCGACATGGGATTTAAGGATATAGCGGTCAATAATTTTCATACAAAACCCTCGCGGTTCACTCCCCTTCGTTCTTTAACGCTCCTGAGATCACCCGGGAACTCAAAAGCCTGACAAAAGGATAATATAACCTAAAATCCCGTTCACAAGGAGCGTGTTGAGCTGAGGTTCAGCCGGTAGACAAAGAAAAACAAGAGCAGACACTAACTTCTCAATGTAAAGCCCTCATCATCGCTTTCACTACCTCATGCAAATCGCCAAGGTTATTTTTGCAAATTGCAAAAATCTCCTCAGCATCAATATTGAAGTACTGATGTGAAAGGATATCGCGAAGCCCTTTTACTCCCGACCAGTTAATATGCGGATAGGGAGAAAAAATAGCACCAGAGGTATCCCTATCAATTTTTTTAAAATGTTCACTGATAGCAATCAGCATCATTGCAATGCCATCAAGCATATCCATGCCCTGGTTGCTATCGAGAAAATCATCCGCCGTTTTTATATGAGCAAACCTTCGGTTAATCTTTTCTATGGCTGAATCAATCTGGACAAGTTTTTCCAAAAGGAGTGCTTTGTCATACATAGAGCGCTTCCTGATCAATGTGCTGCTTGAGATAGTTGTTCATTCTCTTCCAATACCGGATCACATCAACTCTGCTGCCGAGCAGCCGCTCCAGCTCCTCCTTGAGTTGTACTTTAAGCAGAATGTCTGGCTCCATCTCAACTACAATATCTATATCGCTCCCATCAACAGCACTGTTGCGGGCCACTGAGCCAAAAATACCGATTTTTGATAAACGGTAACGTTGCTCAAGCTCTTGCTTATGATTACCCAAAATTCTGAGCGCCTGATCTCTTTGCATTATCAGCTTCTTTAAATTTCAACAGTAGCACAATAATACTTTATGCATTTGATCCTTAAATTGCAAACAATACCGGGCCGTGATCCGTTTCAAGCATAAAACTGTCAGCAAACCCGAATCTGAACGTTGAACAATGCCGATCTACACAACCCGGTAACGGGTTAGGGCAAAGGAGAAATAGAGAATGCTTGCAAGCATGATGACGTATGGAAGACCGTCGGAACCAAGCACCTCCATGGCGGAACCGATCAGGAGAATACCCGCCGTTCCACCGGAGGCCTCCATAATCGCATATCCGGCATTGGCTGACACCAGTTCGTCTCCCTCATATTTGTCACCTATCAGAGCCAGAGAGGTTGAATAAATTGCGCCGGTTACCCCTCCCCACAAAAAGAGTAAAATAAAGGCCTGATAATTGACATAGATCGCAATCGGCAGGTAGACCGCGCAAATCATGCTCAAAAAAGCAGCAATCACAATAACATAGCGACGGTCTATAAAATCCGAAACCCAGGTCAGCGGTGCTTCAAGCAAAAGCGCACCCATCATAAAACAACTGAGCAGGAGTGCCGACTCGTGTAACGGCAGATGATTTCTCATGCCATAGAGTGTAATAAAGGCACAAACCCCGAAATAGGAGACACCGGCCATTGCGATTGCAAACATCGGCCCCTTGGTATGAATGATACTCTTCCAGATACCAACCCCGCCCTTTATCCTGAAGGATGGCACCATATAGAGGCCAGCCAGAATAGGGAGCAGTGCCGAAAAGCTGAGCAGTGCAGATAACAGAAAAATAAAGCGGACGTTAAATCCCCCTGAACCGGCAGCGGCAATATGGGCGCCGGCTGTCACAAATCCATTGAGATAGGGCATCAGGAGAAACAATATCCTGTCGGAATAATCAATCAAAAGAGGACCGAATGCAAAACCAAGGGAGATGGAGGTGCTGTAAAGGGCGACCATCAAACCCTTGTTGCTTTTGAATTTCATCCCGGCAATCCATGTCTGGAGCAAAATCATAAACATAAAACACCCTATACTGTTAAGAAAAACAGCAACCGTCCAGATAGCGATGTTTGAAGTATAGGCAAGAAGGAAAAGAGAGGGTATCCGCAGCATCGTTGAGAGCACGAGGCCCGTTTTCATGGTAACAAACCGGAGAAGAAAAGGAAAAGAGAGGCTGATCAACAGAGCGGCGATGGTCTCCAGAGCCATGATCACGCCAATCATGGAGGAGGACGTACCTCTGTCGTGCAGTGAAATGGGAATCATGACAGCGGCCATTCCTCTGGCAGCACAGAGAAGGAATGTTGCAAGGACACTCAACAGAAGAGACCCGATCGGGGTGGAGGAATCCGTGTCAACTGCACCTGCCGGATGAACAGAAGGGCTCTCTTTCATAACTTTTCACCGTTCTTCAGGCGCATGTAATCCTCATAAATCTCATGTCGGCTGCGGTTCATTATTTTCGAGAAGTTCCGCATAAACCAGACAAGTGCTGCTATCAAAAAGGAGACAAAGAATCCTGTCACCATGGCACGAATCGTTGCTCGTCTGATAGGGGCAAGTCGTTCCAGATAGTTATCAGCACGAATGTCAATACCAAGAAGACAGACAAACTTCTGATTACTGTCATAAACCGGAATGTATGCACTCAGAAAGGAGCCCCAACTATCAGTATAGGGCTCCTGAGAGACAACGTTCCGCTGTTCCCTGAAAGCCTGGAGAACAAGCGGACCCGCATCGGGATAAGGATCCATGATATGCGATTTATCATCGAGGCCGTTATGATCCCTGTCACCTGTCAGGGTTGGATCCAGAACAAAGTACACCTTGTTATTTTTCATAACAAGGGTATAGACATAGGCGATGGTTGAATCCGCCTGCATAATATTTTTCAGCGGTTTAAGCGCCTTGAGGTAGGCCTCTGACTGCTCCTGGTCTCGTGATATGAACTGACTGTGCAGATCACCATCCACAAATAACGCACCGACAGCACCGGCACGAAGAAGACCCTCTCGAATCTCCCCTTTCTGGGCATTCAGGGTGTGGAAGTAGATAAACCATGTTGTTATAAAAATGGCGCAAAAAGAGACCACACCGATAAGAACAGCTTCGGCAAGCGGGTAGAACCGGTACTCTACATGCACCCATTCCGGCTTGTCAGTTGTACTCTTCTTCTCTTTCGGAGGCAAGGTATTCAAGATTTCCTGAAGCTAAACCTGTTAAAAAGACCTCAACAAGATACAAGAACATAAGCAAAAAAATGGCATCCATCTTCCACGAGAAGCGCATACCGGAAAAGAGGATAGATGGTAATTTTTTTACTTCGAAAAAGAGTCGGAAATTCACAGCTACCTATAACAACACAAGAGTTCGTGAACTCTTTACGCTCCATTTGCATACATTACACTTATACAGAAATAGTACTCGTAGAGAACATGAGTCACCAACATGACGAAAAAATCGCATATCAGTAATCCTGATACCGTCAAAGAGCAGCTTTGCCAGAAGGGGGAAACCTATACTCCCTGTCAAACGCCTCAACATGACCTCATTGACTATATGCGGAGCGGCTTTGCCTGCTGCCGTGTGGTTACTGAAGAGGGGCGCCCGGTTGATCTGATTCACGTAAAGGTAAACAAGAGCTACGAGCAACTGACCGGACTGCAAAATGTTATCGGACTAAAGATTACCGAAGTAATGCCGGGAATCAAAGAATCTAATCCCGAGTTTCTTGAAAGACATTTCAGGGTAGTTGAAACCGGAATTGCAGAGAAGTTTGAAATCTACCTCGAACCCCTGCGTAAATGGTATGAATCCACTATATACTCCCCGGAGAAAGGTTACACCGTAGCGACCTTCGATGATATCACCCAGCGAAAACAGGCTGAACAGGCATTGATAAACAGCGAGAAGAAGTTCCGCTCCATTACGGAACAGATGTCGGAGATAGTATTTATTACCGACTCAACCGGGCTGATAACCTACTTCTCCCCGGCCATCGAAAAACTCGCCGGGTACAAACCACAGGAGGTTATCGGACAACGCTTTACTACTTTTCTGGCTGAAGAGGATATTCCTTTGGCTCTCTTGACCTACAAGAAGGTCCTGGAAGAGCAATCAACCCCTCATGTTATCGAGCTGAGATACAGGAAAAAAAACGGCAGCTATTTTTTCGGCGAAGTTCATGTACAGTACTATCATGAGAGTGAATTTTGCGGAACGATCGGTGTGATTCATGATACTTCTGATCGGAATTACCATGAGAGAACCCGGATTGAGTATGAAAACAAATTACTCGAAAGCAAACAGTTTCTCGAGAACATCTATGACACCGTCAATCACTCCATTTTTGTTGTTGACGTCCTCCCTGATGGTTCTTACCGCTACAAAAGCATCAACCGCCTCCATGAAGCCCTGACTGGCATAAAAAATGAAGCAATCGCGGGAAAAACACCACAGGAGCTGCTTGCGCCTGATGATGCGGCTGCCGTAACAGCGCATTATGACACCTGCGTTCGTGAAGAAAAAACAATAGAGTACGAAGAGAACCTCACGTTTAAGGATAAACCCTCATGGTGGATCACCATCCTGAATCCGGTTTACAACAATACCGGCCAGATTCACAGGATTATCGGAACCAGCACGAATATAACAGAACACAAGCTCGCTGAAGAGAAACTGAAAACACTTAATTTCGCCATCCAGCAGAGTCCCACCGTTGTCGTCATTACCGATCCTGAAGGAAATATTGAATACATCAACCCGACATTTACCGAGCATACCGGATATACCGAAGAAGAGGTGATCGGTCAGAACCCCCGAATTCTCAAGTCAGGTCTGATGGATGACTCTGTCTACGAAGAGTTCTGGAAAACCATTCTTGCCGGAGGGGTATGGCACGGAGAGTTCCACAACAAGAAAAAAAATGGTGACCTCTACTGGGAAGATGCCCTTGTGTCAGCAATTGTCAACCAGGAGGGGGTGATAACCCATTTTGTAGCCGTAAAGGAAGATATTACTGAAAAGAAAAAACTCTGGCGTGACCTTATTGCCTCCAAAGAAAAAGCCGAAGAGAGCGACCGGCTGAAAACAGCGTTTCTGGCCAATATCAGCCATGAGATACGTACTCCGATGAACGGAATCCTCGGCTTTGCAGAACTGTTGAAGGAACCGCATCTCACCGGCGAAGAGCAAACGGAGTACATTGAACTGATCAATCAAAGCGGTCAGCGCATGCTGGCACTCATTAACGACATTATTGACATCTCCCGCATTGAAGCCGGAGAGACCAAGCTTCAGATTGAGCCAACCCCCATAAACCAACTGCTGCACCATCTCTGTACCTTTTTCAGACCACTTGCTGCAAACAAAAAACTGATTTTAAGCTGTAGCAACAGCCTGACTGACGAAGAGAGCGTCATTGAAACTGACAGTACAAAGCTGACTCAGATTCTGACAAATCTTATCCAGAACGGACTGAAATTCACCATTGAAGGAGAGGTTCGCATCGGCTACCGCCGAAAAGGAGAGTACCTCGAGTTTTATGTTGTCGATTCGGGTATCGGCATTCCGGACGCAATGAGGGAGAGCATTTTTGAGCGCTTCCGACAGGTCGATAACTCGTTAACCCGCCATCACGAAGGATCAGGACTCGGGCTAAGTATTTCAAAAGCATATGTTGAAATGCTTGGGGGCACCATCAGGGTTGAATCCAGAGAAGGGAACGGAAGTAAATTCATCTTCACCCTCCCCTTTAATCCGCCGGGGGCATCAAAAGGTGAACACCATTCTGTTGTCAGTAAAGATGCCCCGGGATCACTGACTGGCACAACCATTCTGCTCGCTGAAGATGATGCTGTGAGCCGCATTCTGATTAAACGATGCCTGCAGGGCGAAAACATGACCATTCTTGATGCATGGAACGGCCGTGAAGCAGTGGAGTTGGCAGTGGAGCATCCCGAAATTGAGCTGGTGCTGATGGATATTAAAATGCCGGTAATGAACGGATTCGAGGCAACAAAGGAGATCAAGCAACTGCGACCGGAGCTGCCGGTCATTGCCCAGACGGCATTTACCTCAAAAGAGGAGCGGCTGAAAGCTATCGAAGCGGGATGTGACAGTTTTATGAGCAAGCCGATCAACAAGCAGAAGCTGCTTGAACTCATACGGCTGCTGCTCCACAAGTAACAATCCCATCAACTCCCGAGCGCGGTTTGTTACTCGCGCTCACATCATAGCCATGCAAATCATGGAATGAAACTCCGTAATTGCACGCGTAAAAGCAGTTCAGCGAGTTCTGCCGGCTCGCTCACCGGTAAATGACAGGTTCGATCAATACAGACGGCGGCCTGCGGGTTGGAGGCTCCCGGCGGTATGGTTTCGGAAAACTCTTGCAGTGCGGCAAGTTCTTCGGAAGCATGCATCACAACCGTACCCGGCAGGTAACGCTCACCGGCAACTGCCCGGAGCCTCTCCATTTCGGGTGCATGCAGGTCGCCTGAAAAAACAATCCTGCTCTTTTGTTTTCGGGCAAAGTTCAAAGCTACCAACATCTGCGGCAGAGCGTGACTCTGCGAGGCAAGCGTTGTTCCGAATGAGCTGAACAGCTCTTCCGCCTTATTGGAAAACTCCTCCTTTCCGGTCAGTTCACCAAGCCGCAGCAGGTTCAGTGCTGAAATTGAATTTGCCGTTGGTTCTGCGCCGTCATAGCTCTCCTTCTGACGAACCGGAACCGTATGGTCATCACTTGCCGATCTTGTCGGAGAG